>NZ_HG779655.1:0-15602 GCF_000582705.2 Microbacterium sp. C448 | reverse complement strand
CGTCCACGCCGCAGTTGTTGCTGACGATGCTGAGATCCGTCGTGCCCTGGGCGAGCAGCGCCTCGATGAGCGCGATGGGGTTGCCCGAGAGCCCGAAGCCGCCGACGGCGAGCGAAGCGCCATCCGGGATGTCGACGACCGCGCGGGCCGCCGTTGCCACCTGTTTGTCGATCACGCGTACTCCTTCGTTCCACGTTCGCCGGGGGTTGATCCCGAGGTCGGATTCGCGGTGTCCACAATCCGGACGGATTGCGCCCGATGAATCCGGTCCCTCGAACCCTCTTCCAGCCTGTCTTGCCGGCCGATCGACGGCAAACAATGACTTGCGATGTGGGTGCCGTCGCAGCTACCGTCCACATTATGGAGACCCGAGCCGTACCCGGTGCGCAGGCGATCAGCCGCGCGGCACACCTCCTGCGCCTCGTCACGGCGGCGGGCACCGTCGGTGGCTTGACGGCCGAGCTCGCGCGCCAGGCGGACCTCTCGCGCTCGACGGCGCATCGGCTGCTTTCGGCGCTGCGGGCGGAGGGCCTCGTCGATCAGGACGCGCAGACGGCGAGATGGATGCCGGGGCCCGAGCTCTACCTGATGGGAACCGTGGCCGCGGCCCGATACGACATCACCACGCTCGCCCGCGACATCGTCCGCTCACTCGCGGTCAAGACCGAAGAGAGCGCGTTCCTCTCGGTGCGTCGGGCCGACGAGACGGTCTGCCTGCTCCGCGAGGAAGGGGCCTTCCCCATCCGGTCTTTCGTCCTCAGCGAGGGGGTTCGGTTCCCGCTCGGTGTCGCCTCGGCGGGACTGGCGATCCTGGCGTTCCTGCCTGAGCACGACGTGGATGCGTACCTCGAGCGCCATCCGGACTTGGAGAGGCGGTGGGGTCCGACGCACCGGGTCGGCCCCCTGCGTAGCCGACTGACCGAGACCCGCGACCGCGGGTACGCCGTCAACCCGGGCCTGATCGTCGAAGGCAGCTGGGGCATCGGCGCCGCGGTGTTCAACCGTGCGGGGCATCCGGAGTGGGCGCTGAGCTTGACCGGGGTCGAGTTCCGCTTCGGGCCGGACCGCCTGGCCGGTCTCGGCCGCACGTTGTTGGCGCACGCACATCAGCTCTCAACCCGCATCGCGGCCGCGGGGCGCTGACCCGACAATTGCCGTGAGCGCGCGTGCCATCCGCCCGACTTCCGTCCCCACACGCGGGCAATCGGCACCGCTCGCCGTCGTGTCCCGCCGTGGGTCGTGCGGACGGAACGGATCCCGCACCTGCCGCGCGCCATGGCACGCGCCGTAGGCTGAGATCATGCGTGCCACGACGATCTATGCAGCCGGCGATGTCCGAATCGAAGAGGTGCCCGACCCCGTGCTCAGCACCGGTCGCGACGCGATCGTTCGCGTGGTCGCGGCCTGCGTGTGCGGCTCGGACCTGTGGAGTTACCGCGGCGTTCGCGCCCCGAAACCGGGCTCGCGCATCGGGCACGAGTTCGTCGGCGTGGTCGAGGCGATCGGCGACGACGTCGAGAAGGTCGCCGTTGGTGACTTCGTCATTGCGCCCTTTTACGACTGCGACATGACGTGCGTGAACTGCCGCAACGGCGTTTCGACCTCGTGCCTCGAGCACTCCTGGTGGGGCTCCCGCGATCACTTCGGCGACTTCGCCGACGGCGCCCAGGGCGAGTTCGTCCGCGTGCCGCACGCCGACGGTACCCTCGTGAAGACCCCCGAGTATCCGTCTGAGGATCTGATCCCCCACCTTCTGACGCTGTCGGATGTCTTCGGCACCGGTCACCACGCCGCACTGTCCGGCGGGGTCGGCCCCGGTAGCACCGCCGTCGTGATCGGTGACGGCGCCGTCGGCCTCTGCGCGGTCCTCGCCTCGAAGCGGCTCGGCGCCGAGCGCATCGTCCTCATGTCGCGCCACGCATCCCGTCAGGCACTCGGCCGCGAATTCGGCGCGACCGACGTCATCGCCGAGCGCGGAGAAGAGGGCATCGCCGCCGCCAAGGCCCTGTTCGACGACATCGGGCCCGACGCCGTTCTCGAGTGCGTCGGCACCCCCGAGAGCATGGACCAGGCCATCGCGACCGTCCGCCCCGGCGGCACTGTCGGGTTCGTGGGCGTTCCCGCCGAGGGCAACTCGGTGCCGGTCGGCGCCCTGTTCGGCGCCAACATCGCCCTGCGTGGAGGCGTCGCGCCCGTTCGCAACTACATCGAAGAGCTGTTGCCGGATGTCTGGAACGGCCGTCTGCAGCCGGGTCGCGTCTTCGACCTGACCCTGCCTCTGGACGAGGTCGCCGAGGCCTACGCCGCGATGGACGAGCGTCGCGCCATCAAGGTCCTGCTCAAGCCCTGATCGCGCGCGCCAGCCGGGCGATTCAGACCGCGCGAGCCCGAGGTTTCGGCCGGCGTCGCGCGGCAGGCAGTGTTCGCGCCGGGAACGGCTCTCCGACCGTGCCCGAGAGTTCGCCGAGCATCTCGACGCGAAAAACCACCTCGTCGCCGCGTCGAAGCGGTGGCGGGGTGAGCGCTCCCCCGGCAAGACCCCACAGCTCGCCGAGGCTTCCGCCGTTGCCCGTCGCCCCAGCGCACAACACATCTCCGGGCAGCACCCGGGACGCACGAGCGGCGTACGCGACGAGTTCGGGGAACGTCCAGGCCATGTTGGAGACGAGGTCCGTCCCCGTCAGCTCACCGTTCACGTACGCCTCCGCGCGGAGCGCCAGGAATCCGTCCGGCGTCGTCCGCGTTGCGACCTCGTCGGCCGTCACGATCCAGGGGCCGATCGAGGTGGCGAAGTCTTTGCCCTTCACGGGCCCCAGTCGTGCCTGCATCTCAGCGAACTGGATGTCTCGCGCCGACCAGTCGTTGGTGATCACGTATCCGAAGATCCGGGAGGCCGCTTCCTCCGGCGTGAGATCCATTCCGGACTCACCACCCAGCACGGCCGCGACACCGAGCTCGTAATCGAGCCGCTCGGTCGCCGGCGGCCGGATCGTCGCCCCCGTACCGAAGATCATGTGGCGATTACTGAAGCGAAAACGCGGGGCCTCGTACCAGGCATCGGACACATGGCCCTGGCCCGCAGCATCCGCCGTCATGCCTTCGAGGTGTTCCTCGTACGTCGCGAAATCGCGGACGGATGACGGGACCAACGGCGCTTGCAGAGTTACCTCTGCAAGCGGCACGCCAACATGATGAGCACGGGCGAACAGTTCATGCGCGTGGTCGAGGCCCTCACTCAGAACGCTCTCGACCGTGTGCGCCTCCGGGAACGCGACGACCGCGTCGTCGATGACGAACCCCTCGCCGATCGCGCCTGCGTGATCCCATCGCGCGATCTTCATGGGTTCCCCTTTTCCGTCCGCGCCGTCGCGGCTATCTGATTCATACCTTCACAAGCGGTGTGTCGGTCGAGTCGTGTCACGGAGTGGAAAGCTCGCGTGGCCCGATCGGCTCGGACCGAATGACACGCAAGACGCGCCGACCCCGATATGAAATACCCGCTGACCGGCCGTAAGCGAGCACCGCCGGGTGAGCCCGGGCATGAGAAAAGCCCCGGTAGATGGCGAGATCTACCGGGGCTTCCGTGCACCCCCTCGGACTTGAACCGAGAACCCACTGATTAAGAGTCAGTTGCTCTGCCGATTGAGCTAGAGGTGCAGAGGTCCGCCCAGGTGGAGCCGGGCGAACCGAGGGTCAACATTACCATCACGGTTACGTCACTCGCGAATCGTCCAGGCAAGCGCCGGTATCCTGGGCCCGTGACTTCCCCCACGTCGCCCGTCCCCGGCGTCGCGCACACCGATTACTCGCGTGCCGACGACCTTTCCCTCGCCCTCCGACTCGCGGATGCCGCGGCCTCCGCTTCGATGGCACGCTTCGACGCCGTCGATCTGGACGTGCAGACCAAGCCCGATGCGTCGCCCGTGTCCGAGGCCGATCTGGCCGCCGAACGCGCGATCCGAGATATCCTCGCGAACGAGCGGCCCGGCGACGGGATCCTCGGCGAAGAGTTCGGCACGACGGGCGACAGCCGCCGCCAGTGGATCATCGACCCGATCGACGGAACCGCGAACTATGTGCGCGGCATCCCGATGTGGGGCAACCTGATCGCTCTCGCGGTCGACGGGCATCCCGTCGTCGGCGTGGTCGGAATCCCCGCGATCGGCCGACGCTGGTGGGGCGCCGAGGGTCTCGGAGCCTGGACCAACACCCCCGAAGACGGCGAGCGAGCGCTGCGCGTATCGGCGATAGACACGCTCGACGAGGCCAGCGTGAGCTTCCAGAGCATCGCGCAGTGGGACGAGACCGGGCACCTCGACGCGCTCATCGCGCTGACCCGTCGCGTCAAGCGCGACCGCGGGTACGGCGATGTCTGGCCTTACATGCTGCTGGCCGAGGGGCGCCTCGAGTTCGTCGCCGAGTTCGGCGTGCAGGAATATGACATCGCCGCCGTCGTGCCGATCGTCACCGAAGCCGGCGGGCGCGTCACGTCTTTCGAGGGCGAGCAGACACTCTCAGCACGTTCCGTGATGGCGACCAACGGCATCCTGCACCAAGACTTCCTCGATTTCGTCCACTCCGCTACCCCGGGTGCCTGATCTGGACGCCATGACTCGTTCCCGCGCGTTCCACCGTTCCCGCACGGCCCTCGGCGCCGCGGCGCTCGTGGCCGCACTGGTGCTGTCCGGATGCGCTCCCACACCGGATGCTGCGCCATCCGCACCGCCGCCCAGTGCCGCCCCGAGTGCCACCCCCACGCCGACGCCCACCGCGACCGAGCCCGTCGCGCGGCCCGAAGACCTCACCTGCGAAACACTCATCGCGCCCGACGTCGTCGCGGCGTTCGTCGAGGCGGGTTGGGAACCACAGGAGGATGTCTTCCGCATCGGGTCGCGCGAAATCGCCGACGGACTGTGGTGCATCTGGGGCGCCGCCGGCGCCGTCACTGCCAGTGTGCAGATCTACGGGTGGTCCGGTATCGACCCGGCGGACGCCGAAGAGGCCCAAGCGGAACTGACCGAGGGCGGTTGGGTGGTCGAAGAATCGGCCGAGGGCGTGTACATCACCGAGAATCCCGACACGACCGTCGCGACAGACGATGACGGCTACGGGATGACCTTCCTCTTCGGCAACGGGTGGGTCGCCGTCGCCGACACGAAGGAGGGGCTGCTCGTCATCGAGCTGCCCGCCTGATCTCGGCACTGGGCCTTGCGCGCCCGCGCCTGGTCCCGGAGTCTCGAAGGGTGCGTATCACTGGACACCTACCCGAAGATGCACCCGACCCGCGCCGCGAACATGCCGCTCGAGTGCGCGAGCTTCCCTTCGCCGTCATCGGCTTGGTGGTGCAGCCGGCTCTTGAGGACTGGGACGGATACGGCCTAGAAGCGGCGGACGGTAGCCGCGGCCATTCACACGATGCCGTGAGCATCAGCTATACGCTCTGGCGCAACCCCGACGACCGCGACGACTCGGTCAACCTCGCCGAGCTCGATGAACAGACGCGGGCCTCACTCGACGTTGATCCTCCGTGGCCACGGCCGGCCTGGCTGCTCGAGATGGTCGAACGGATGCGATACCCGCTGCTCTGGGAGGCGGTTCGGACATCCTGGTACCGCGACCACAGCGAATACACGACGCTCGAGGCCCAGCTGGTACATCACACGAACCACATCCTGATGAACCGGTTCCGTGAAGAGCTGGGGCTGGAGGCGGGTCGGCCCGCCCACGAGGGTTCCTGGCGGGCCACCGAGGCGTCGGTCAACCGCGGCGCATCCGTCGTCGTCGACGGACGCGCCACCCCCGCATACGAAATCGATACCGATCCATTCGTCTATGCGGTGGGGGTGCGTCTCGGACCAGACCTCGTCGCGACCGCGGTGATCCCGCGCGAGTTCCTGCCGTACGTGAGGGTCGAACTTGCCACTCGAGGGCCGATACCCGCGTAGGGCGAACATGCGAGAGGTGCGATCTGCCTGGACGGCCCGGCTGGGCCCCTCACGCGCGACAGCAGCCCCAGCGTTCCTCTCGGATGTTCGCCCGGCAGCCCCAGCGATCCTCCCGGATGTACGCCCGGGAGCCCCAGACGCCCGCATCTGCCCTGATCAGCCCCGGCCAGCGCAAACCTGAAAGGAACGTCCACCCAAAAATAGGCCCCACACGGGAGATCCGGCGCCATCCATATCCTATATTCCTTTCAGATTTACGCACGGCCAGACCGAGCCCGGGTTACGCACCCGCCATGGGGGCGGCTGTGCGAGTCCGAGTCAGGGCGTGTCCACCGCGTCACGAGCGGCGCGTTGGGCCGCGAACGCACCCGCGATGGCCCAGCCGAGAAGCCACGCTGCACCGCCAAGCGTGAGGCATAGAGCGAGCAGCATCCGGGTGCTGAATGGCAGGCTGAACAAGCTCAACGCGACGGTGGTTGCGCCGGTGACGATCGAGCCCCACCCAGCGATCCCGGTGCTGCGGGCCGCTGCGCGTTGAGCCGGGTACCACGCGACATCCGACGAGAGTGTGAGGCCGGTCCGCACTCCGGCGATGTGGTTACGGTTCAGCGTCCCGTTGCGGCTCTTGCGCCCGAGCCAGATCATCAGCACGCCGGCCGAGACCATGACCACGCCGATCACTACGAGCACAACCGAGCCGACCTCGTTGCTGTTCACGAGTTCCCTCCATCCCTCCACGCTAGGTGCGCCTAGCCGCGGGGGCCTGACCCTCGACGGGGCACACGGACCGCGTCTGCCACGGCGCCCAGCGAGGCCGGTGAACAAGCGCCGACTCCGCCGCGGCGATGCGCTCGAGGGGCTCGCCCTCAAAGCGTGTGCTGCCTGATCGTCCTCCCGGACCGGGCCCGCTCAGCGAGTACTGCAGCCCCAACTCCGTGTCTCGCCGGATCCGTTCGGTGTAGTCGCCCGCCACGACTCTCGCGACGGTCCCCTCCAGCTCGTCCGCACACGGAGCCCAGATCTCGTCGCAGGCATCGCAGCCACACGACGGAAATCCGAAGTCATGAAGCAGCCCGGCGTGCAGGATCACCCCGGGGAACGCGGTGAAGACGAGGACCAGAGCGGCGGATGCGTCATCCCGAGGCGCCACCCGCACGGCGCGCACGACGTCGGGCTGCGGATGCATCAGCTCGGCAGCGAGCGCGAGGTCGTCCTCAACCGTCACGTCATAGGTGGCCGCGAGCCACTCGATGAGGGCATCGGTGACAACGTGCAAAGGAGCGAACCGCTCCGGATTGCTGATGACCGAGTACGTGTCGTCGGGCGGGGATCCGCCGCCCCAACGCGATCCGTAGGCGATCACGCTTCCCGCGCCATCGACGAAGGTCCGCGCCGGGATGTCCGGCCGTCGATATCCGCTCATCTCTCCACGCTACGTGAGTCGTTCCGAGGTTCGTTGGCCGGGCAGGCCGAACATCTGAGAGGAATGAACCGCTCGCCGAGGCTCTTTTGGGCCACTTCAGGGCACACAGGCCTCATTGTTCCTTTCGGATGCACGCCGCGGGCCGCCCACACTCCTAAGGTGCGGCACACGCCCGCCCGCTCACCGGCCGAGCGGCGTCCAGCCTGACGGCAGCGGCCCATCCAGATCCGCACGCTCGCGGTCGACAGCGGCCGACCAGCCCTGCGCGGAATCGACAGAGTCGAAACCGCCCCGAGCCAGGCGAAATCCCACGTCCTCGTGCGTCGCCCGCGGCGGCCCACCCCGTCGCGTTGAGGCCCGCACGCTCCATGCATCGTCCGCGTAACCGCCGCCGCGGAAGACACGGTAGTCCCCATAACGACCGGGATCGAGCAGGTCCCAGCACCACTCCCAGACGTTGCCGAGAGTGTCGAACAGGCCGTTCAGGTTGGGCAGCTTGCCGCCGACGTTCTGCGGGGTCGTCGTCCCGTCGCCGCTCGTCCAGGCGACCTCGGCGAGGGGCCCGTAGTGCGCGCCGGTCGAGCCGGCGCGGCACGCGAACTCCCACTCGGCCTCGGTCGGCAGGCGGTACCCGTCCGCATCAAGATGCCACGAGACATCCTGTCCCTCGAACGAGTACGCCGGATCGAGACCCTCCCACTCCGATGCTGCATTGCAGAAGCGGATGGCCCGCAGCCAGCTCACCTCGATCGCCGGGCGCCGCGGGTGGACGGATGTCTCGCCCAGAATCTCCGCCATCTGCTCTTCGGTCACGGCGAACACGCCGATCTCGAACGGCTCGAGATCGACGGTCCACCTCGCCTTGCGCCGGGCATCGTGGAGCGTCACACTTCCGGCGCCGATTCGCGCCAGCTCGATGTCGTCCACTAGAGGGGATCCGTCCGCCCGGGGATCAGGCCCCGGCGGAGTCGGATCCCGAGGTGGCGGTCACAGGAGCTGCGGCTGCGCCCGAGCCCTCCGCGATGCCTCGCCCGAGCGCCTGTCCCTGAATAATCGCGCTCAGGTCGAGACCGGTCGCGGCCTTCACGCTCTCGAAGGTCGCCGACAGACTCGTCGACTGCTCGCGGGCCATGTGGGTCCCGGCGGTGTCGCCACCGATCAGCGTGATGTTGCCGACCTTCTGGTAACCCTTGGCGAACTCGGCCATGAGCTGCGGCAGCTGCCCGATGATCTCCTTTGCGAGGATCGCGTCCTGGTTCTCACGGAGCGCCTCGGCCTCCGCAGCGATGGCCTCGGCGGTCGCGGTACCGCGCAGGCGAATCGACTCGGACTCGGCTTCGGCCTGCACGCGCACGGCGAGCGCATCGGCTTCGGCCTGCACGCGAACCGCGGCGGCTTCGGCGGATGCTGCTGCCTCGCGGGCCTGGGCTTGCGCGTTCACGGCGTATGCCTCGGCATCCGCGCGTTCCTGGGCGACCTTGCGCTCGGCCTCGGCGTTCTTCTGGCGCTTGTAGGCCTCGGCGTCAGCGGCAGTCTGCTGCTGGTACGCCTGGGCTTCGGCATCCGTCTGCTGCTTGTACTTGTCTGCGTCGGCGACCTTCTTGACCTCGGCGTCGAGGCGGGCCTGTGTGTTGTTGGCCTCCTGCAAGAGGACGCCCTGCTCGGCCTCGGCACGTGCCAAGTTCTCGGACTGCTCGGCGAGCGCGTTGGCGCGACCGACCTCCGAGAGAGCGGCAGCCTTGTTCTTATCGAGCGCGGTCTGCTCGATCAGGTTCGCCTCGTCTGCGGCGAGCTGACGCTTCTTGACCTCGCGCTGGGCGTCGATCTCGGCGACGTCCGCCTGCCGACGAACGCGCTGCACCTCGACCGCACCGAGCGCCGAGATGTAGTTGTTCTTGTCGGTGATGCCCTGAATCGCGAACGAGTCGAGCACCAGGCCCTGCGCGAGCAGGTCGCCCGAGATGCCCTCGGCGATCTCGTCGCTGAGCTTCTGGCGGTCCTGCATGACCTGCTCGACCGTGAGCTTCGCGACGACACCGCGCAGGGCACCCTCGAGCTGCTCCGTGGTGAAGATGACGATGGCTTCGTCTTGCGAAGCGAAACGCTCGGCCGCGCGGCGCACCTGGTCGGGAGTCGAGCCGATCTTGACGAGCGCGACGCCGGTGAGGTCGATCGTGACGCCGTTGATCGTCTGCGCGGTCGGCTCGAACTTGATTTGCCGCGAGCGCAACGAGACCTTGTCGGAGCGCTGCGTGAGCTTGTTGACGAGGGCGCCGCGACCGCTGATCACGGTCATCTTGTTGGCTTCGCCCTCGGTGCTGTCGCGGGCCTTCTTACCGACGATGACGATGGCCTCGTCGGCACGCGGCACCTGGTACCAGAGCCGGAACAGGATCAACACGATGAGGAATACGAGGACGATGACGCCGGCGCCGACGGCGAGGGCGATCAGCAGGAACAGATCCATGTAGGTGGGTCTCCTTCTTCAGGCCTGCCGCGTGCACGCCGTGATATCCAACCTATGCGTATAGGTACTTTCGCGCTCGTTCGGATATCACCCCACGGCAGCCGAGCCGCTCGCCCGGTCCCTGAGCCTGTCGAAGGGACCAGCCGTCGCGTCAGAAGCGCAGCAGGATCTTGCCCGCGCGCCCGGGCTGGTCGCTCGCGGCCGCAGCGGCCCGAGCATCCGTGAATTCGAACACCTCACCCACGGGCAAGGTGACCTCACCGGATCCGATGCGCTCAACGAGCTCGCCGAAGAGCGCGCCGCGCTTCGATGCATCCATCCACTGGCTCACCTTGCTGCCCCAGAAGCCCTTGACGGTCGCCTGCTTGAAGATGAGGTCGCCCGAGGATAGCTCGAGCTTGTCCGGCCCCATCGCTCCGAACGACACGAGCGTGCCGCCCTCGCCGAGCAGTGACAGCAGATCGCCGGCCGCCGATCCCCCGACCGAGTCGACCGCCGCGCGCGGGGCCGCGTCGCCCAGGATCTCTGCGACACGTTCGCGCCAGTCCGCGCCTCGGTCGAAACGATGTTCCGGATGCCGAGGGCACCGAGTTCGTCGACGCCCGCATCGCGCCGCACCAGGCCGAGAACGTTCACGCCACGCGCCGCCGCGAACTGCACGACGAGCTTGCCGACCGCGCCGTTGGCGGTGTTCTGCACGATCCATTCGCCCGGCTGCACATCGAGGTATTCGAGCAGGCTGAGCGCGCTGAACGGCATCGAGATCATCTGCGCGGCCGTCTCGTCGCTCACCGAGTCGGGCACGGGAACGAGTCCGGACGCCTTGGCCACGAAGTACTCGCTCCACACACCGAAGGTGCCGCCCGTGGCGACACGCTGCCCGATCTGCAGTTGATCGACGCCCTCGCCGACCGAGTCGACGACGCCGAGCGCCTCGGTTCCCGCCAGAGCGGGCAGGTCGGGCTTGAAGCCATAGGTGCCGCGAATCGTCCACAGGTCGTGGTTGTGGATGGGCGACAGCACCGTGCGCACCCGCACCTCACCCGCGCTGGGCTCGGGAATCAACCGTTCGGCGATCTCGAGGACATCGCTGGCTTCGCCGAAGGTCGTGTGGATGAGTGCGCGCATTGCGGTGCTCCTTGTGTTGCTGATGTGCTGCCGCGGGATATGCGACCCGGATGCCGGGGGCTCTGCACCCGGATCCGTGAACGCCAACGCTATGCCCGCGACTTATATGCCCCCTGATGCCCTCGCCCGTTGAGCGCGGCGCGCAGCGCCGAGTCGAAACGCCCGGGCCCCGCCGCGGCGCTCCTCAACCACTCAGGCGTATCCGCGGTCTTTGATCATGTAGACGCGACCAGCCCGAGCCCGCACCGTTCACCCCTGCAGCACCAGCGCCTCCAGCGCCGCAAGACGCGCATGGGGATCCCCCGCGATCTCGACCGTGAGGACGGGCTCACCCACGACATCCGGATCGTCGACAAGTTCCCGAAGCACCTCATCCATCCCAGACCGCAACGCGAGGTGCTCGTCACTGCCCACGTGGATCTCATCGCGCGCCGTGAGCGGGAGCAGGACCAGCAGATCGACTTTCGCCATCGCCACCGACGTCATCTGAACCGCTCTGTCGAGCAACTCGTCGTCGAGGGGCACACCCGACAGCTCGGCAGTCGCCAGAAGGTAGGCGAGAAAGTCGATCGGTCCACGCTCCGCGATGACCATCTCGCCCGGCACGAATTCATGAAGTCGCTGGGCCACGATGCGCAGTTGTGCCGCAAAAATACTCGCGCTCGGCGCGTCATCCGCTTCATCGAGTCCCTCGAACGGATCGGGCAGAACGACATACTCCGGATGTCTCAGCACAAAGTCTGAAATGAGGGTGCTCTTGCCGCTCGCATGGGTTCCCGACACCACGATGCGCATAGGCGGGACGATACCGGCTTGGTCAGCGGAAAGGATTCGGGGTATCGCTGCCCGAGGCATCCGCTGCTCCCGCGGCGTGACCCAGATCCCAGGCGTCGCCGCGCCCCTCGAGCTCGCGCGACAGGGCGTCAGCGTCGAGAATTCGCTTGGCCAGACGGACCCAGTCGCCCCAGCGCGCCTCAACGGCGGGCGCATCCTCCGACGCACGGACCGCCCACTTCTCGGGTGCGTCGGCCGGCGCGAGCGAAAGGGTGCCGGACGAGATGAGCTTGCGGCGCGGGTCGGGCATGGCGGGCCTCCAATGAGGACGGTCGGGTGCTTCGGCTGTCTCAAATCGACGCTGTATTGGCTCGCGAAGGTCGATCTGTGACAGCGGAGCCGGACCAAACAGAAAGGGGCCCGGCCCCCGCGAGCATAAAGCGCGCGGGAGCCGGGCCCCCCAACGTGCGACAACGACCAATGTGGAGATGGGGGGAATCGAACCCCCGTCCAACGCTGTGATTCTGCGCCTTCTACGGGCGTAGCTTGTGCTGACGTTCTGCTCGGCCCCTACCTTTGCCACAAGCATCTAGGTAGACAGGCCCAGCCTGAGAAAAGTCCCGCGTGACGTTCAGGCGCCGTCACACAGCAAGACCCCTAAATGACGCCAGGCTCCGTGTCGGGATCACACACGGTCTGACGGACTATCGGGCTCGCTTAGGCAGCGAGGGCGAAGTCAGTGCGCTTGGTTTCGGCACTTATTGTTTTGCAGAGATCGTTTACGAGATAACCCTGCATCCTCGGCCCGCTTCTCGCAGGTTCGCAGGCGATGTCGAAACCGATCATCCCCATGGTCCTTCTTACGAAGGGGCCGTTGTCGCACGCTGTTGAATTACCACATCCGCGTTGGCTCACACCAAAACCGGACTCCCCCAGTTTACAGCCTCCGGGCCGTCCCCGGTCTAGAGGAAACCGAGCTCCCCGCGCACGATCGAATCACCCGAGTGCCCCGGCTGACCGTCGTCGGGCTCGTTCGACACATCGACCAGCACATACTGCGACACATCGATCTCGGCCGGCACCGTGAAGGTGCCCTCGGTGCCGTCGAGCACTCCGAGGCTGACCAGCGCCGACGCATCCTTCGTGATCAACCAAACCTCGCGGTACGAATCCGGCGCCTGGTCGGCCTCGAGCTCGACCCGCACCATCCGCGTGCCATCGGGCGTCTCTTCCAGCACGGCGGCACCCACGGCTCCCGGGTGGTCGGGGAATGCGTCGAGGGATGCTGCGGCCACCTCGACCACGGCCGTGCGCTGCCCGATGGCCCACCCGCCGACGGCCACACCGGCGACAACGACCAGCGACGCCGCCAACACCCAGGCCGTAGCGAGTCCGCCACGACGCCGTCGGGGTGCGGCGTGCGCCGGTCCGGTGCGAGGAGCGGCTAAGCCCGGCTCAGCATCCGGCGCCGACAGACCGACCTCGTCGCGGATCGCGTCCCACACCCGCTCGGGCGGGGTCAGCATCTCGCCGGCGTCGATCGCCGATCGCCCGACAAGGGCTGCGTGGCGCAGCTCGCCGAGTTCGTGCTGGCAGTCCGGACACGCCGCGATGTGGGCCTCATCCGCATCCGAAGCCACCGGTTCGCCCATCGCCAACAGCGCGAGCTGTTCGGGGTCGAGGTGAGGGTCGAGGTGCGACTCATTGTTCGGGTCACGGTGCGACATCGACGGCCTCCAATCTGGTGCGCATTCGGGTCAGACTTCGGCGGATGTGGCTCTTCACGGTACCTACAGGCATATCGAGTCTGGCTGAGATCTGTTGGTGGGTGAGGTCGTCGAAGAAGGCGAGTCGCACGACGGCCCGAGCATCCGGTTCCAGTCGTTCGATCTCCTGCGCCACGAGCAGGGTTTCGGCCAGGTCGACGGATGGTGCGGCCACCAGGTCATCCGGATGTGTCACCCGTTCCAGCTGCTCCTGCAAACGCCTGACCCGGGCGCGAGCCTCGTGCGTGTCGGCGATGCGGCGCTTCGCGATCGTGATGATCCACGTTGCCAGGGCGGCCTTTGCGGGATCGTAGGATTCGCGTCCGGTCCAGGCAGCGACGAAGGTCTTCTGCGTGACGTCCTCGGCATCCGAGGTGTCCGCGAGCGAGCGGAGTGCGAGTGTGTAGACGACCGGCGACCAGCGCCGGTACACCTCTTCGAGCGAGCGCTCATCTCCCGCGCGAAATCTCGCGTCGAGTGACTGTTCAGGATCGGCATCCATGCCGTTGACCTTTCGGATGTGACGCGCGGCGCCGCGGGTCGTTCGCCCGGTCATGCGATCGGCCGGGCGATGGCGACCACGTTATCGCTGTACGAGCGCGTGGCCGCATCAAAACTGCCGCCGCACGTGATCAGCACGAGGGCGGGGGCACCGTCGCGAACGAAGAGCTGCTCGGTCGGCAACTGCGACCGCGGATAGTAGGTGACGCTTTCGACGGCGTAGCGCGTCATCCCTCCGTCTTCACTTTCGACCTGCACCTCGGTTCCTGCCGCGAGATTCCGCAGGTTCGACAGCGGACCGATTCCGTAGACGCGCGAATCGACGTGAGCCGCAAGGACGGTATGGCCGGCGCCCTCGGCGGGGTACGCACCGAAGCGATACCAGCCGGCGACCGTCGGCTCGGGCGGCAGCTCCATGAAGCCGCCGTCCTCGATGCCGACGGGCCGGATCGACATGTCGATCGATGCTGACGGCACCTGCACGCGCACGGGGGCGACGGGATCGACGACCGGCGGAACCGCACTCGAGGTGCGCGGCACGTCGACCACGGCGGTCAGCGCCGGGGTGGGAGTGGGGGTTGGGGCGTCGCTCGCCCCCGCGTCCGGGAGTTGGGCGGGGGCGAGCGAACATCCCGTCAGGGCGAGCAACAACACCGCGATGATGAGTGGGGGGACTCGGTTCATCGTGATGCTCTCCTGTTGCTCGCCCTATCGGATGTCAGCCGCGCGAGCGGACTGACCGGAAGCCCATGGCGGCCGCGACTGCCGCACCGAGGGCCAGGATGATACCGATGCCCCAGACGATCGGCGCGGGGCCGTTCTCTGCGACAAGACCGGCCGAGCCCGAGTTGACGCTGTCGGGCGACGAGTGCAGGCCGGTGATGGTCTGCACGGCGAGGGCAAGGTTCGCATCTGCCGCGCTACCCCAGGCGTAGACGATCGTGAGAACGCCTTCCTGAACGTCGACATCGGCGGGCCCGATCACGGGGTCGGTCGTACCGGCCAGCGCCACAGAGGCGGGGACCACACCGGCGGCCAGGTTCAGCGTCGCCTCGTTCGGGTTGGTGAGGTCTTCGACGACGGGGGTGCCACCGGCGAGGATGTCGACGGCCGGGGCCGCGGCGACGTGACGAACCGTCAGACGACCCTCGCCCGCGGCGGTCGTGCTGATGTCGTTGGTGAACAGCGTCGCCGTGGGTGCGCCGGCCTCGTCCAGGTGCGCCACGGCGGTGTAGCTGGTGTTCGCGGCGAGGGTGAGGGTGATGGGTCCGATGACAGGGGCGCTGTCATCAGCGGCATCCGGAGCCGTGATGGCCACCACGTAGTCGCCCGCGGGCAGATCGAGGGGGCCTGCGAGGTCACCGGGCTGGAAGTCGTCGAGCGTGAGGTCGCCGTTGACGTAGACGTCGACCGGGGTGTCGGGTACGGCATGAAGCACCGAAAGATCGGCGGTGGTTGACGAGATCGCGCTCGCGGGGGTGATGAATCCCACGGCGGCGACGACACCGACAGCGATGCCGGCAGCGATTGTCTTGCGCACGTTGTCCTCCTTCACGGGCGCGAGCTTTTCGTGTCGCGCGTCAGAATGTTTGGCAGGG
>NZ_HG779654.1:0-443 GCF_000582705.2 Microbacterium sp. C448 | reverse complement strand
TCACTCCGCTTCGCGAGATCTTCGCCCGCGGCGCCGCAGCCCGGTTCGTGTCTTCCCGCCAGGTCCGCCCGCACTCCGAACACCGATACCGACGCACCCGAACCAGCAGCGTGGTCGGACGGTGCCCGAACGGCTCGTGCGCGAGGCGGCGGGTCACCGTGTCTCGCGGGACACCTTCAACACCGCAGTTCCGGCACCACGGATCCGGCTCGGCGACGCGGCACTCGATCACCGCACGATCTGGCTCGAGTCGTTGGCCGGCGGCTTCGAGGCCGAGCTCGTCGAGGCGGCAGAACGTGGTCAGGTCAGGGTTCGCAAAGGTAGCGTGGAGCACGTCGAGGTCTTCCGGACGGTGAGTGTAGGAACTTCCATCCTGGAAGACCTCGACCCCTATCCAGCCAACGCCGCACGCACGCCGACTACACCCTCAATTGCGAAGAGCC
>NZ_HG779653.1:0-9465 GCF_000582705.2 Microbacterium sp. C448 | reverse complement strand
GCCGCGACCCACCCCCACAACACGGTCACGTCCGTTAGGTCGCCCGCGAACAGCGCCCGCTCGGCCTGCACCACCCAGTTGACGGGGTTGACGGTCGCGACCGCGCGCATCCACGCGGGCGCCGCATCGAGCGGCAACAGCATGCCCGACAGGATCAGCAGCGGGAAGATCAGCGTCTGCTGAACACCCCAGAACAGCCACTCGCGATTCTTGGTCGCGAGAGCGAGCGAGTACGACAGCGACCCGAGTCCCACGCCGAAGACGGCGAGCAGCGCGAGCCCGACGACCAGGCCGGGCACGTTGATCTGGAACCCGAAGGGCCAGGCGATCAGCACGATGACGATGGCCTGCACGACGATCGGCGCGATCTCTTTCAGCGCGCGTCCCACCAGCAGCGATGATCGCGCGAGGGGTGCGACGAGAGTGCGCTCGTGCGAGCCGGTCATGATCTCGTACTGCAGGTTCGAGCCCGTCGCACCGGTGCCGAACAGCACGATCATGACGAGCACGCCCGGCACGAACCACTGCAGCGTTTCACCCGCCGGCGCGCCCGACTGCCCGATCAGCAGCGGCGCGAACAGGCCGAGAAAAACCAGGGGTTGCAACAGGCTGAAGATCAGCGAGAACGGATCCCTCAGGGTCGGCCGCAGCTCGCGTGTCAGCACGTTCCAGGTGTCGCGCGGGACATTCGGCCGGGCAACAGCACGCGTGGTGTTGTGGGTCTGGGTGGTCATCGGTTCGCTCCCGTCTTCTCGGATGCCGAGGCATCCGTCTCTGGTGTCGTTTCTGCACCCGAATCCGCCGCGCCCTCGCCGGCTTCGCGCAGGGTGCGGCCGGTCAACGCGAGGAAGACGTCGTCGAGTGTCGGCGGCACGCCCGTCGCTCGGGTCACGCGGATGCCCGCTTCGTCCAGCTCGCGCACGGCCTGCGGCAGCAGCGCGTCCCCGTCGGGGACGGTCACGCCGACGGATGCCTCGGCCTCGCGCCGCACCTCGCGATCCGCAAGCCCGGCGCGCGCGACGAGACCGCGGACGACCTCGGCCGCGCGGTCGGCCTCATCCGCGGACCCGAACCCGAGCGTGAGGACGTCGCCCGCGAGCGTCGCCTTGAGTGCGGTCGCCGTGTCGTCGGCGATGACGCGTCCCTTGTCCATCACCATGACGCGCTCGGCGTATCGGTCGGCCTCTTCGAGGTAGTGGGTCGTCAAGAAGATCGTCGTGCCGTGCGTGCGGCGCAGGTCGATGATGTGCTCCCACAGGTTTGCGCGGCTCTGCGGGTCGAGTCCGGTCGACGGCTCGTCGAGAAACAGCAGGGGCGGGGCGTGCATCAGGCCGAGCGCGATGTCGAGACGCCGCTTCTGCCCCCCGCTCAGCTGCTGCACGGTGCGCGTCGCGAATCCGCCGAGATCGAGCGATTCGATCAGTTCGTCCGCGCGACGGATGGCGTGGGCCCGCGACATCCCGTAGAACGCGCCCTGGCTCAGCAGCTCATCCCGGGTGCGCTGCGAGAAGCTCCCGCTCGTGAGCTGCCCGACGTACCCGATGCGCGCGCGGACGCCGGACGGATCGGAGAGGATGTCGTGACCCACGACACGGGCCGTGCCCGCCGTCGGCGGCAGCAGGGTCGTGAGCATGCGCAGGCTCGTGGATTTGCCGGCCCCGTTGGGGCCGAGGAACGCGACCAGCTCGCCCGCCGCGACCTGGAACGACAGGTCGGTCACGGCGTCGACGGTCTTCTTCTTAACGGTGAATCTCTTCGTCAGCCCGTGGGCCTCGATGATGGGTTCGTTCGGCATACTCAGAAGCTAGAACGCGATGCGGACAGATTCCGTCCGCATCATGAGGCAATCTAGGGTCATGTCCGACACCACGACGAGGGCCCTGTCGCTCCTGAACATGCTGCAGACGCACCGGCACTGGCCGGGGTCGGAGCTCGCCTCGCGCCTGGGCGTGACCGAGAGGACCGTGCGCCGCGACGTCGAGCGGTTGCGCGAACTCGGCTATCGCATCGAGTCGTCACCCGGATCAGCGGGCGGGTACCGGCTCGAGGCGGGGAGCGCCGTGCCGCCCTTGCTGCTCACGGATGAGGAGGCCGTGACGATGGCCATCGGACTACGCGTCGCGGCGACGCAGCGCCTGGTCGGCGGTCCCGAGACGACCCTCGCCGCGCTCGCGAAGCTCGAGCAGGTCCTGCCCGCGCCCCTGCGGCGGCGGGTCAACGCCCTCGCGGCGACCGTACAGCCCGCGGGAGTCGGCGCGGGCTCGGCGGTCTCACCCGACGTGCTCGGCGAGCTCGCCCTCGCGTGCCGCGATCACGAACGCGTGCGCTTCACCTACACCTCCGCCGCGGGAACGGTGGGCGTGCGCCGGGTCGACCCGCACGTCCTCTCCCCCGCCGACCGGCACTGGTACCTGCTGTGCTGGGACCTCGACAGGGAAGACTGGCGCACCTTCCGCGTCGATCGCCTGACCGAGGTACAGCACACCCGCGTGCTGTTCGAGCCCCGGGCGCTATCGGCCGAGGAGGTCGACGAATACATCCTGGTCGCGACATCGTGGGTACGCACGGCGGTCGAGGCGAGTCTGGTCCTCGACATGCCGATCGAGCGGATGCGCGAGGCGTTCGGTCAGTGGGCGCAGGGCGCCGAGGAGGTCGACGACCATCACACCTGGTGGCCGGTCGGGGGCCGCGACTTCCGCGAGACGATGTACGGGATGTCGTGGGTGCCGACCGGCGTGGGCTACACGACCGATCTCGCCGAGCCGGCGCGTTCGGAGCTGCGCGAAACCCTGGTCCGGATGCTTGCGGCCCTGGATGCCGAACCGGCAGCGCCCCGAACCGCGCCGAGCCACGTGTGGCGTTAGTCGCGGATCACGAAGTTCTCGAGGATCGGCGGCGCCGCGAGCACTTCGCCGAGCCGCGGAATCGCCCCCTCGGGCGTCGCGCGAAAGGCGCGATACGCGTCCTCGGACGCGCGATCCGTCCAGATCTCGTACAGCGTCCACGTGTCGGGATCGGAGTCATCGAGAAGGATATCGAGCCGCTCCAACCCCGCGAACGCCCGGGTCGCCCGCAGCATGTCGTCGACGAGGGCCGGGATCTCGTCCCGCACCTCCGGCCGGAAGGTGAAGCGGACGATGCTCGCGACGGCCACGTCAGTGGGTCTGGTCGTCGGGGTATTCGAGGCTGATCTTGTCGGCCGGGACATCGAGCGCCTTGGCGAGCATCCCGGTCAGGACGACCTTCGGCACGAGGCAATCGCTGCAGATGCCCTCGCCGGCCGTGATGACGGCGTTCGTCCTGTCCTGATCGGTCTCGACGGACAGCGTGTAGCCGTCTACCGAGAGCATCTTCTGCAGGTCATCGAGTGTGGTGGTCATGTTCGTTCCTGACTCCGAGAAAAGTGAACGAGGATTCGGCCTTGCGGCCTGATACCTCTTCTATGAGGTCGTCCTCTATTAGGCTCCCCGGCGGCCGCGCGCCGCCAAGAGCTTTCCGGCTGGTGGAAGACTGCGTCCGCGCCGCATGAGCGAGGCTCACGCCGCACTCGGCGGTCGTCCCATCGCCGAGGGCGCTCCCAAGCCGCGCGAGATCGCGCGGGCCGTTGCTGAAAGCGCGGGGAGCACGGCGTGCGGGGTGGGTGTGGCCGAGGGGACGGTGACCGCGACGGCCCCCACGATGCGGTCGCGCGGGCCACGGATCGGAACCCCGACGGAGGTGCAGTCCGAGGTGATGGAGTCTTCGACGATGCCGACGCCCGAGCGACGCACGTCGGCCAGAACGCGCCGTAGTTCATCCGGGTCGGTGATCGTGCGGTCGGTGAAGCGATGCAGCCGGCTCGTGAGCACCTCTTCGCGGAACTCGTGCGGCGCGAACGCCAGCAGCACCAGGCCCGTGCCGGTAGCGTGTAGCGGCCAGCGCCCGCCCAGTCGCGATAGCACTGTCGCTCCCGCCCGCGCACGGAGCGACTCGACGTAGACGACGTCGTGCCCGTCCCGCACCGCGAGGTGCACGTTGGCGTTCGTGGCCGCCTGCAGGTCACCGAGGAACGGCAGCGCGACGTCCCGCAGCCGCATCCCCTGCGGCTCGAGGGATCCGAGTTCGAGGATGCGCATGCCGATCGCGTAGCGACCGTCGGCCGAGCGCTCGAGCGCACCCCAATCGCGCAGCTCGCCCACCAGGCGGTGCGTCGTGCTGAGGCTGAGGGTCGATCTGCGGCTGAGCTCGCTCAGCGTGAGAAGCAGGTGATCTTGGTCGAAACACTCGAGGATGGCGAGCGCACGCTGCGCCGCCGTCATGCGCTCGGAGCGTGCGGACCTGAGTTGGCTGATGGTCATCGTCGACCCTCTCCCGGAAGCTATATGCGCGCCAAGCTACCTCGAACTCCCGCGGTGCGAAAGGTTTTGCACACCGTTTTCCGCGATCCGATGCCGGTTTTCTCGGCCGTCTTCCACCGGGTGAAAGTTGCCTTCCGTCGCGTGTTCGAACGCCTTCAGCGAACCGCGCACGCGCGGGTGTGCGCTACGGCAGTCGCGGCGCGGGGGGACGATTCTCGGCAGAGTACACCGGCGACGCGATGAGGAACGGGATGGCGGCGGCCCGGACCTCGTCCACGGGCTCATCGGGGAAGGCCTCTTCGATCGCACGGTGGCGATCGATCACCCCGGCCGCGAATTCGGGATGCGTGAGGATGAACATGTCGCCCCGCCGGACGCCCAGCAGCACCCGCTCCCCCGCCTCCTCCGCGGTCATGTACGGCTGGGTCTTCGAGAACTCGGCGAATCCGGGGTCG
The DNA here is from genome assembly GCF_000582705.2 of Microbacterium sp. C448. Taxonomy (NCBI): domain Bacteria; kingdom Bacillati; phylum Actinomycetota; class Actinomycetes; order Micrococcales; family Microbacteriaceae; genus Microbacterium; species Microbacterium sp. C448. The sequence continues at coordinate 4,673 of NZ_HG779653.1, read as the reverse complement.
CGCGGGGCGTATCCCGACTCGCCGTAGCGCTCCGGACGCAGGGCGGTGCCCGACGAGATGTTGCTGTGCACCGGACCCGGGCAGTAGGCCGAGACGCCGATACCCTCGGGCAACAACTCGATGTGCAGCGCCTCGGACAGCGCGATCACGGCCGCCTTCGTCATCGAATACAGCCCCGCGACGATCGGCAGAAGGCCTGCCATCGACGCCGTGTTCACGATGTGTCCGCCCTCGCCGTGCGCACGGATCTTCGGCAGGAATGCCTGGATGCCGTTGCCGACACCGCGGATGTTGACGTCGATGATCCAGGCCCAGTCATCCGGGGTGGCATCCGCGACGGGACCCGTGAGTCCGATGCCGGCGTTGTTGACGAGGACGTCGACGCGCCCGAACTCCGCCTCGATCTCGTCCGCGGCGGCACGCATCGCCGCGAGATCGGTGACGTCGACGCTCAGCGCGCGCACCTCCAGGCCCGCGTCACGGAAGACGGCGGATGTCTCGTCCAGGTGTTCGGCACGGCGCCCGGTGACGACCACGCGCATCCCGGCGCGCGCGAACGCCAGCGCGATGCCGCGCCCGATGCCGCTCGACCCGCCCGTGACCACCGCAACCTTGCCGGCGACGTCGTCCATCACGAGAGCCCGAACAGTCGGGCGGCGTTGTCTTTGAGGATCATGGGGCGTACCTCGTCCTTGATGTTGAGTGCTTCGAAATCGCGCATCCAGCGCTCGGGCGTGATGACCGGAAAGTCGGAGCCGAACAGCATCTTGTGCTTGAGCAGCGTGTTCGCGTACTGCACGAGCTGGGGCGGGAAGTATTTCGGCGACCAACCCGACAGGTCGATGTACACCCGCGGTTTGTGCGTCGCGACCGAGAGCGCCTCGTCCTGCCAGGGAAACGACGGGTGCGCCAGGATGATGTCCATCCCGGGAAAGTCGACGGCGACGTCGTCGACGTGCATCGGGTTCGCGTATTTCAGACGGATGCCCCCGCCACCGGTCTGCCCCGCGCCCACGCCCGTCTGGCCCGTGTGAAAGAGCGCGACCAGGCCGTGTTCTTCGATCACCTCGTACAGCGGGTAGGCGATCGGGTCATCGGGGTAGAACCCTTGGGCGCTCGGATGGAACTTGAATCCGCGCACACCGTGCTCGGTGACCAGTCGCCTCGCGTGTTCCACGCCGGCCTGGCCGCGGCGGGGGTCGACGCTCGCGAACGGGATGAGCACATCCGAGTTCTCGGCGGCGAGCCGCGCGATCTCTTCGTTGGCGGGTTCGGGCTCCTCGCCCGTGCGGGTGTAGGAGTCGACGGTGAAGACGACGGCAGCTGCTGAACTTCGCGCTGCTCGGAATGGGCATCGTGATCGTCACCGAGGGTGCGCTGAGCTTTCTCGGGATGGGTATCCCCGCCCCCGCGCCGAGCTGGGGAAACATGATCTTCGAGGGGCAGCAGTCGCTGTCGGCGACACCGCTCCTCGTGCTGTGGCCGAGCCTTGCGCTGCTGGTCACGGTGCTTTCCTTCAACATGCTCGGAGAGAACCTCAGAGACGAGATGAGCGGCCGATGAGAACACTGCCCGAGCCGACCGTTGCCGATGCGGCGACGGATGCGTCGACCGCCGACCCCCGGACCGTGCTGTCGGTGGAGAACCTGCGCGTGACTTTCACGCGGGGCGCGCGACCCGTTCACGCTGTGAACGGCATCTCATACGAGCTGAAGGCCGGGCGCATGCTCGCCATCATCGGCGAGTCTGGTTCGGGCAAGTCGGTCAGCGTCCGCGCCCTGATGGGTCTGCTCCCACCCAGCGCGCAGATCAGCGGCTCGGCACGCCTTGACGGCCGTGAACTCGTCGGGCTCGACGAGAAGTCCCTGCGGGGTGTGCGCGGCGAAGACATCTCGGTCGTCTTTCAGGACCCGGCGCGGTCGCTGAACCCGACCATGAGCGTCGGACACCAGATCACCGAGGCGATCCAGACGCACCATCGCGAGATCGGCAAGAAGGCCGCGGCCGAGCGTGCGATCGAGCTCCTCAAGATGGTTCGCCTACCCGCCGCCGAGCGTCGGTTCCACGAATATCCGCACCAGCTCTCGGGCGGTATGCGCCAGCGCGTGATGATCGCCATCGCGCTCGCCGGCAACCCGAAGGTGCTCATCGCGGACGAGGCCACCACGGCGCTCGACGTGACGACCCAGGCGCAGATCATGGAGTTGCTGGTCGATCTGCAGGAGAGGCTCGGCACCGCCGTCATCCTCATCAGCCACGATCTGGGACTCGCCGCGAGCTATGCCGACGAGGTCCATGTGATGTACGCCGGTCGCATCGTCGAGCAGGCCGACACGGACGTGCTGTTCCGGAACGTCCAGATGCCGTACACCAAGGCCCTGCTCGGCGCGATCCCCCAGCTGTCCACTCCCCCGCACTCGCTGCTGCCGGTCATCGGCGGCCATCCGCCCGACCTGTCCGCTCTGCCGGTCGGCTGCTCGTTCCGCCCCCGCTGCCCACGGGCGACGGAGCAGTGCGGAGAACGCCCCGAGCTCGTCGAGGCCGAACCCGGGCACCGTTACGCCTGCTGGCACCCGCACCTCGAGGGGGCGAAATGACGACCGTGTCATCGACCGACTACGACGGGCCGCTGCTCTCGGTGCGCAACGTCGTCCAGGAGTATGTGAGTCAGGGCCCCGGCGGGGTCAAGGCGGGCGTCGTCCACGCCGTCTCGGATGTCTCGTTCGACCTGGCCGTGGGGCAGACGCTCGGCATCGTCGGCGAGACGGGGTCAGGCAAGTCGACCCTCGCGCGTGCCACGATCCAGGTCGAGAAGCCGAAGTCCGGCGAGGTCTGGTTCAAAGGTCAGAACCTGGTGGGGATGTCCAAGCGCGAGCTGAAACGGGCGCGCCGCGATATCCAGATGGTCTACCAGGACCCCTTCGGGTCGTTGAACCCCCGGTGGCGAGTGGAGGATGTCGTCGCCGAACCCCTCATCGGGCACACGACGATGGGTGCTGTCGAGCGACGGGCCCGCGTGCGGGAACTGCTCGAACTCGTCGGGCTGAGCCCCGACATCTACCTGCGTCGGCGGCCGCTCGAACTCTCGGGCGGTCAGGCGCAACGTGTGGCGATCGCCCGCGCCATCGCCACGAATCCGGCGCTCGTGGTGTGCGACGAGGCGATCTCGTCCCTCGATGTGCTGATCCAGGCGCAGATCATGAACCTGTTCGAGAAACTGCGGGCAGAGCTCGGCCTGTCGTACGTCTTCATCGCGCACGACCTCGCCACCGTCAAGCAGCTCAGTGACCAGGTCGCCGTGATGCACCTCGGTCAGCTCGCCGAGGTCGGTCCCGCCGAACTCGTCTACGGGTCGCCTCGGCATCCGTACACCTCCGCGCTGCTCGGTTCGATTCCCGGGCTCGACCCGGTGACCGGCATCGCGCGGCGTCCCGTGACGCTCAAGGGCGAACCGCCGTCGCCGCTGCATCCGCCGTCGGGATGCCGGTTCCGCACGCGCTGCCCGCGGGCACAGGAGAAGTGCGCTGTCGAGGAGCCGAAGCTCGTCGACTTCGGCGCCGGGCACAAGGCCGCGTGTCATTTTCCGCTCGACGCGGTGCCCACGGTCTCGGTCGATGCGCTGCGCGCGACGATGCCCGAGCCGGCGCTCGCGTCATCCGCCGTCGCATCCCGAAACAGGGCGTAAGACACCGGACAGGAGGATGTCAGGGCCGTTACGGTGGCGGTATATCGCGGCGATCCGGGTGGTCCCGGGCACCGGTTCATACCCGGTCGTGTTGCGGGTTCGACTCCCGCCGTCGCGTCTAGTTTGAAGGGCCCGAGATCCCCGCAATTACGCGGATCTCGGGCCCTCGCATTCTCGTTGAAACGCGTTTTGCCCACATTTTGCCCACATTTTGTGAGCAGGAAACACACGATCAAGGTGTCGCCGCCCTGTCTCCCGGGAGGATGCCGGTCGCGGATTGTGGATGCCGTGGGTAACTGGTAACGGGAGTTATGACAATCGCTCGACGCCGATTCAATACGCTGCATGGGAATCGAAGGCATCGCACGGCGTCGCAGCTTGGAAGCCGGGCGCACCCGGCGTGGGGACCCCCGAAGCAGATGCGCACCTCGGAGGCAGAGCATTGAGCGCCGTCAGCGACAGCATGGGCCAGCCCTTCGGTGGAGATGGTGAATTCCACCAACAGATGTCCAGATCAGCCCCGGTGTGCGGTGGTAGATGTCCCAGGCTCATCACTCGAATTCCCGTTAGACATGTCCCAGTGGTGATTGCTTCGATCATCGCTCTGATGCGGGTCACCACTGAAGAATCCTTTGAGGGAGCTCGGTGCTGTGCCCGGCCCGCGACGAGAATGGACGCATGTATCGCGGGCGGGAGCTGCCTCAGCTGCGGTTGTCACCGGCCTGTCTCCGCCGGCGATGGGTACCGCAAACGACGAATTTCAGTTTCGGGGCATGGGGGTTTCGGCACACGGTTTCGGCACGGCGTGCCGACATCGCGGCGCTGCACCTGGTCGTCGTGCCGCAATCGATCAGTTTTGAACGTTTGCGGAAACCCACAAAGGCGGGCCAGTAGCTCTCTCAATGACCACAGACGATTGGCCACCTCTCAATAAGTCAGCATCCGATGTATAGTCATCGCATGCTGACTATTACCTCGCGACTTGACG
>NZ_HG779652.1:0-4419 GCF_000582705.2 Microbacterium sp. C448 | reverse complement strand
ATCCCTGCCAACTACTTGACGCGGGACATCGGAAGGCGTTTCTGTGGAGACTCCGCTTCGCCCGGTGTTTGGCGGGATTGATTGTGATCAGGCCGTCGCGAACGGCTTCGTCGAGTACCCGCACGAGTGGGGCGATGGTGTTCTTAATCGTCGATGCGCCGTACTGCTTCTCCCAGTCGTCGATCGTGCGGTCGATCATTCCCGCGGTGATCTGAGTGACGGGCAGATGGCCAAGCGCCGGGAGCACTCGGAGCCGAAGACCGTACCGGTAGTTGTCTCCGGTGGAGGTCATATCGAGGCCGCGTGCCCATCGATCCTCGATCGAGGTAAAGAACTCCAGGAGCGTCATCGAGACGTCCATTCCCTTGACCGAAGAGTTCCGGAGCGTTTCGAAGAATGCGCGTGCGGTTGCCTCGTCTTTTACGATTTCGGTACGGATCACGCGTTGCTTGGTGAGCGGATCGGTCCAGCGTGCCCGCGCTCGAATTCCGTAGGAGCGTCGTTCCATGTCGGTGGAGATCCTCACCCCGATCGGTGGCACCGGTCGGGGTGAGGACTCTGGCATCGGCTCAACTGGGCGCGCCATGGTGCGGCTCCAAGTTCTGTAGCCATTGGTCGATGGCTTCGAGCCGGTATCGGGCGATACCGCCGAGCTTGATGAATGGTGGCCCGGTCTCCGCGGAGCGCCATCGAGACAATGTCGATTCGGAGACCTTCAGGTACGAGGCGACCTCTCGGCTATCCAGCAATGGTGAGACGGGCGCAGTCGCCTCGACCGCGTTGCTCATGACTCCTCCAGCGGAGGATCGCCGAGCGAACGGTAGAACTCGTCCTCAGCCGTTTGACGATGCTGAACATCATCAACGACGAATTCGACAAAGTCGGCTTCCCGGTCGGTGATCATTGACTCTTCAGAGGGAGTAGGCGGCTCCTCCCCGGGCCAGGTGGCTTGCCGTGTGGGGCGATCACGATCGAGTCGGGTCCCGGAAGTAGCTACCCAGTCCCGGAGGCGGAGGCGAGCATCCGCAAAATCGCGATGCCACCCCAGTGGTGCGGATCCGTTTTGGTTGGGGTCGTAGGCGCACAGCCAGTGCAGGTGCAGCGCTGACAGCTCCCACACGAGTTCGGGGTGACGATGCCAGTAGGGCGGGATCACTGCGGCGGGGAGTCCGTAAGTGCGGCGGAGCCAGTAGACCCAGCGATTCAGCTCCAGCCACTCAACCTCCGCGTCGTTCGCGGTGAGGAGATTCCAGTTGATCGGATGCGGTGGTTCAGCGACCAGCGATTCGTCGTCGTCATCCTCGTCGCGCCCTTCGTGTGCTTCAGCGGTGGGAACGAAGTCACTCATGATGACCGCTCCTGCTCAGATGCTGACCGCAGGAGCGGCATCTGACTGCGCTCGTGCTCGGGCGGGGGCTTCAAAAGGGGACGCATCACGACCGGTCGCCTCGCGCATGTTGCTGTCGCGATGGGGTCCGCGATCGACCTCGTATTGGGTGCGTGCGACGTCGTGACCGAAGCGGGAGACAATGAACTCCTCGGCCGCGACGCTCTGGCCGTCCTTCTCGTAGCTGTACTCGCGCACGCGTCCAGTGGCGATGAACTTGTCGCCCTTGTGGAATCGCGCGACTCCTTCTTCGGCTGCGCGCCGGAAGGCGCTCATGTCGTGGAAGGACGGGTCGAGCTGCGTGAAACTTCCGTCTGGGGTCTGCTGAGAATGCTCTATGCCGATCCGCGCGTAGAACCGCGCGGTGCCGTCCTCGGTGTAGGTCAGACGGGGCTCGGTCGCGATGAATCCTGTGATGGCTTGCTGGGTGTCGATGGACATGACGACTCCTTGATTTGTTGGGGCGGCCATCGGATGTGATGGCCGCTGCAACAGACAGGTGCGCGCTGCGCCCCAGCGCGGATCATGGCGTGGCAGGGCGTCTCAACAGCGACTCAACCGCTGCACGATCCGCTTTGAGCTGTTGACCGTCGGGGCGCTTGGGCCAGGGGTGGAGGTCAGTGACGATCGGGGGCGCCGACCGGAGCAAGATGACCCCGGTGCCAAACGGCAACGTGCGAATGCGGTCGGGCGGCAGGATCGGTACGCGACGGATGGAACGCTGGTTGGAACGCGAGCCATGGTCACCGAGCGTGACGGAGTCGGTGAACTCGTCGCGTTCGCCGATCAGCGTGGAGAGGTCTTGAAGGTCTCGTGAGTTCGAGGCGCCTCCAAGGATGATCTTCGCGATACTGGCGTCCCAGATCGCTGCCGACTTGTTCTCAGACCACTTGTCCCGCGCCTGGGCAAGGGATTGAAGCACCGGCATCGTTGTGATCCCGGTGCCGCCACCTTCTGCCATGAGTGTGGGCAGTGAGGGTAGCGGCGCAAGGTTTCCGATCTCGTCGAGCGCAAACAGTAGCGGCGGATCGAGCCGTGCGCCGGGTGATCGAGCAGCCATTCGGCGGGCGGTCTCGACAAGGTCTTCAACGAGAGCTGCGACGAGAGCTGCGCTGTTCCCGGCCCCAACGCCGGTCGCCAGAAGATACAGCGTGCCACGGTCGCGGATGAAACGCTCGGGATCGAACTGCTCGCCTTCTGCCGGGCTGACAGCATCTAGCACTCTGGGGTCGGCCAGCGCCGACAATGCGAGCGAAACACCCTGCCAGATACTGTCGCGCGTGCGCGGGTCGGCGTCGAGCGTTGCCTCCAGCGAATCCGCCCACCCCGTGGCTGCCAGCGGTGAGCCCGTCAGGATGGCGACTGCCTCCGCGGCGGCTGATGGGTCGAGGGTCCATCGGAACAGCTCAGCCGGACTTCGATGATCGAGCGCGGCCGCATGTAGGAGCGCCTGCAGAGCGATGCGGGTCTTTCCTTCCCAGAACCCTCCACCCTCGACGCCGCCAGCGGACAGCTCGGTGGCCGCTGCAAGACCAGTCGCGCGAATCATCGCGGTCAACGGGTCCTCGCAGCCCCGAATAGGCGACCACCGCAGCCCAGAGGAGACGCCTTCAGCAAGATGCTGAGGATCAAAGACGGCGACCGGACCGAACCGTTCGCGTGCGCGCATCGTTGCCGTCAAGTTGTCGGGCCGGGTCGACGTCGTCACCACTGCACCCGGCGCATCGAGAATCGCTGGGATCACAATGTGCAGGCCCTTACCTGAACGCGGCGGGCCGATGAGAAGGATCGAGTCTTCGACGCTGGCCCACACCTGCTTGCCGTGCGAGCGCCCGAGCAGGTAGCCCACGTCCGCGGGTTCTGGCTGTTCCAGTGAAGGGCGAAGCGTCGCAGCTCGGCGCAGGAGTGCCTTCGCCGACGCACTGGTTGCGACCTCGTGACTGCTGGCAGTTCCCGCGAGCCGCCGTGGATCGGTATCGACGTTGTGTGAGTGCCGACGCCAACGGACCCAAGCCCACCCGATAGCGCTGCCGAGAATGAGGAGCAGCAGTATTGCAATCGACCAGTAGAGAATTGCATTCAGACCGGGCGCCTGCAGCACCTCGGCCGGATTTGTCGGGCTGAACAGCAGGGTGACTCCGCCAGCAATCCCGACCTGAGGTTGCGCAGTGCCAGCGAGGAATGCCGCAACGGAACCCGCAGCTCGCAAGACGACGGCGACCCCGAAGACTGCGATCAACGCGATCATCAGGAAGTTGGTCAACTCATCGCCGAAACCCCGACCCTGACCGTGTGGGGTACTCACGATGGCAAAGATTCGGTGACGATGACGCCGGAGACGCGTCCGATGAGCAATATCTCCGATCGGTGATCCACGAGTTGGCTCATATCGATGACCGCACGAGCGCTCCCGTCAGCGGATCCTTCAGCACTGGAGACTGACAGCGCGACGGTGACGTCCTCGCCAGGGACGAATCCGGACCCGGTGACCTCGATCAGCTGATCCGTTGGGCGGTGCCGCGCTCGCCGCATCGTGCTGGGTGACTGAACGTCTGCGATGGCTTGCTCTCGTCGCACCGCATGGACGATGTCGGTGAACACCGAGCCATCGAACTCGTGCACCTCAACTCGGACGGTGTGGGAGCGGTGTTCGGATATCGCATCAAGAAGATCACCAAACCGTGCGCGGCTCCAAGGCGCGTCCGGCGTTGGAGGCGGGAAGTCGTTTCCGTTGCAGCTGACGTTTATGGCTCCGCGCTCGCTGACCGTGATGACTGCGAGGGGGAAAGCGATGGGCGATCCGAGTGGCGTTCCTGCAGGGCTATTGCTCATGCCACAGAGGTGCGCGGGTACCCGCGCCATTGCACAATGCACTCCAGGTACGGGCTGGACGTGACCGTCGACGGCCGGGTCTACAACTTCCGGACCGAGGATTCTCGTATTTGCTTTGATCGTTCGTCGGGGGTGCCCAGGCTGGACCGTGTGCTATTGCTGCGCGTCAAGGGAGTCAAGCACCGCCCGTGGATCGGTGA
>NZ_HG779651.1:0-15498 GCF_000582705.2 Microbacterium sp. C448 | reverse complement strand
ACCTCGGCCCGGGACATCCCGTGCAGTCCCGCCGTCAGGCGGACGTTCTCACGTACCGTCAGGTCGCCGACGAATCCACCGGTGATTTCGATCAGCGGCGCGACACCGCCGTTGACACGCACCACTCCCTCGTCAGCGAGCAGCACGCGCGCGACCAGTTTGAGCAGCGTCGACTTGCCCTGGCCGTTGCGACCGACGACACCGATCGACTCTCCGGGCTGCACGTCGAACGAGACGTTGCGCAAAGCCCAGAATTCGTTCGGACGGACGCGACGGGATGAGCCGGCGAATAGATCTTTGAAGCTCCGCCGACCGCGGCGATTACGTCGGAACCGGATGCCGAGGTCACGTACCTCGATTGCTGCCCCGCTCATCAGAGCTCCTTCAGGACGGGTCGTTCGAGTTTCCGGAAAACCAGGATTCCGAGCCCGAGGAACGCGAAGCACATCAGCCCACCGACCACGACGCTCAGCGTGTCCCATACCTCGGGGAAGAAGCCGACGCGGTACAGAGTGAAAATACCCGACAGGGGGTTGAACGCGGCCAGCTGCGGAAAGATGCCCGGTAGGTCACCCACGCTGTAGATGATCGGCGAGGCGTAGAACAACACTCGGAGGATGAGTTTCGTCGTGCGCTCGAGGTCGGTGTACAGCACGCACAGGGGTGCCACGAGCAGGCCCAGGCCGACGAGCAGCGCCGCCTGCAGGATGATCGCGACAGGGAACCAGAGCAGACCCCACCCGACGGGCGCCCCGGCGATGATCACGAATCCGACGAGTACAGGCAGGGAGAAGAGAAACTCGACGCCTTTGCTCAGGACGATCCGGTTGACCCAGATCGATCGGGGAATCGCCGTCGACCGGACGAGCCGTGCGTCTTTGTTGAACGCACGAGTGAAGTCCGACACCGCCGAGTTGAACCACACCCAGGGCAGGAGCGCCGTGATGAGGAACACGATGTAGGGATCGTGCCCCACCGTCCGCTGGAAGATCTGAGTGAAGACGAACCAGTAGATCGCGCTCATCACGAGGGGGTCGAGGATCGACCAGAGGTACCCCAGGGCGCTCGTGGCATACCGGACCCGCAGGTCGCGCGCCGAGAGCAGCCAGAGGGAGTGCAGGTATCGCCGGGCGGAGCCGGGGCTGCCGACGGCGGCGGTGGTCACGCATGCGAGTCTATGCGCGTCGGACAGCGACTCAGGGTGCATACGATGGAGCGCCGGAACCGTCAGCTCCGACCACGGAGGCACCCCATGTCCGAATTGAACGACGAGGATCTCCGCCATCTGCGCGAGAGCCTGCGCGTCGCGGAGCGTTCGCGCGCGGAAGGCTCCCACCCGTTCGGGTCGCTCGTGGTCGATGCCCGGGGAACGATCGTCTCGTCCTTCGGGAACAACTCCCTGCCGCCACATGGCGATCCGACCCAGCACGCCGAACTGCGCGCGGTCGCGGCGGCGGCGCGGCTGCTCAGGCCGGAAGGAATGCGGGGTTCGACGCTCTTCACGAGCGCGGAACCGTGCGCGATGTGCGCGGGCGCGGCGTACTGGACGGGGATCGACCGGGTCGTCTACGCCCTCTCCGAAACGCGCCTCCTATCGCTCACGGGAGCTCACGAGGAGAACCCGACGTTGACGCTGCCCTGTCGCGAGGTTTTCGCGCGGGGTCAGCGCAGCGTGCAGGTCGTGGGACCGATGCTCGAGGACGAGGCCGCCGAAGCGCACGCCGGATTCTGGGTCTAGAGCGCGGCGCGAATCCGCTCGAGTTGTCCGCGATCGGTCGGTGCGACGGCGTAGAGCCCTCGTTTCACGAAGTCGTCGGCCGTGATACCGAATGGTGCCACCGAATCCAGGTACGTGAGGTATTCGTCCTCTGAGGCGAACTCGTAGATTCTCACTTCGCTGCCGTCGAGCGTCCCTACTCCCCACTGCGAGACGTAGTCGGCAGTGCCGCGGAGGGTGAAATCCGCAAGGCCCAACCGGCCGGCGATGTTCACAAGCTCGTGTTGTGCGGGTGAGGTGGGCGAGGCGATGGGCTCCGGCGACGCCGAGGGCACAGGTGTCGCAGAGGGCGGGGAAGACGCCGATGCCGAGGGGGAAGCACCTGCACCCGGAGACGAAGAGGTCGCCGTTCCCGGCTCGGCTGCGCAGCTGGTGATGGCGAGGACGAGGATGACAGCGAGAGCGGCGGGTGCGTAGCGGGTCACGCGACGAGCCTAACCGCGGCGTTGTCGATACTCAGGCGCCCACGCCAGCCTGGTCCCGTTCGCGCACATCACGATCGGACTCACGCCAGCTGGTTGTTCCACATCGACAGGGCCGCACCGATCGCCATGTGCATGTCGAGGTACTGGTACGTGCCCAGACGACCGCCGAACGAGACATTCCGCTCACCTTTCGCCAACTCGCGATAGGCGAGCAGACCGGAGCGATCTTCCGGGGTGTTGACCGGGTAGTAGGGCTCATCCTGGCCCTCGGCGAAGCGCGAGAATTCACGCATGATGACGGTCTTGTCCGTCGGGTACCGATCGGCGCGCTCCGGGTGGAAGTGCTTGAACTCGTGGATGCGGGTGTACGGCACGTCCGCGTCGGCGTAGTTCATGACCGGAGTTCCCTGGTAGTCGCCCACCGCGAGCACCTCCTCCTCGAAGTCGAGCGTGCGCCACGACAGCGCCCCCTCGGCGTAGTCGAAGTAGCGGTCGACCGGGCCGGTGTAGACGATGGGCAGCTGACCGACCGCTGCCGCCTTGTTCAGGGGCTGCGTCGCGTCGAAGAAGTCGGTCGACAGCTTGACCTCGATGTTCGGGTGGTCCGCCATCCGTTCGATCCACGCGGTGTACCCGTCCGTCGGCAGACCCTCCCACGTGTCATTGAAGTACCGGTTGTCGTAGTTATAGCGCACGGGTAGGCGGCTGATGACTTCGGCAGGCAGATCGGTGGGAGCTGTCTGCCACTGCTTCGCGGTGTAATCGCGGATGAAGGCTTCGTAGAGCGGCCTTCCGATCAGGGCGATCGCCTTCTCTTCGAGGTTCGCGGCATCCTTCGTATCGAACTCGCCCGCGAGTTCCTGCACGAGGGCACGGGCCTCGTCCGGCGAATATGCCGCGTGGAAGAACTGATTGATCGTGCCCAGGTTGATCGGTAATGGGTACACGACACCTTTGTGGTTCGTGTACACCCGGTGCACATAGTCGGTGAACGTCGTGAACCGGTTGACGTACTCCCACACCGCCGGATTCGAGGTGTGGAAGAGGTGGGCACCATAACGGTGGACCTCGATCCCCGTTTCGGGCTCATCCTCGCTGTAGGCATTGCCCCCGATGTGGTGGCGGCGGTCGATCACGGTCACCCTGCGACCGGATGCGGCGGCCCGTTCTGCGATTGTGAGGCCGAAGAAGCCCGAGCCGACGATGAGGAGATCCATACAGGAATTTCTTTCTGTTGGGCCGATGAGGCGTGGACGGCGCATATCGGTGAGACAGCATCGAAGTGCATCCCATACGCCGCGCCATTCTACGCGCGGCGGCCGCGCTGGGTAGGCCCGGAGACCGTGCCCAAAGCACACGTCGGCCTGCTCCCGTACACGGGGACGAAGGGCGGAACCGAAACCTAAACCGGAGAGCTCTACCCGCAAATCTGGCCGCTCTCAGCCGACGTCGCAGGCAGCGATCTCGAACAGTCTGGCGGTTCCTTCGCTGTCCACGAGTTGCAACTCCCCCGATTCTTCGAGCCCGTGGAGTCCCGGAAACCGGTCCGAAAGCCCGTGTACTCCAGCGGTACCGAAATCCAGCACGAAACCAATGCCCAGGCGGGACAATTCGCCGCAGACCGAACCTGGATCCTGGGCGAGCCCCGCTGCAACCGCCTCCATGTCCGGAGTGATCTCGACGAGCGTGTGCGGCATCAGTACTGGTCGATCGCTGAAGGCATACGCGAGAGCGGTCCCGGTGTAGGGATCACCGGCGATGCCCACATCAGCTGGAACGTGTTCATCGAGTCGCTCGAGCAGGGCGAGCTCGTTCGGGCTGAGCAAAGCGGACGTCTCGGCGAAGCCGTACGAGCTGCGGGCCCAGTCGACCGCCCGCTCCATCGCGCCCGTCTGCGTGCCCGCCAACGCGAGAATCACGGCGCCGGTTCCGAGCGCACTCCGGGCCCACGACGGGGCGGTCCGAACGAACGTGATCGAACCGACCCATGCCCAGGTGCGCGATGCGCCGTATGCGGCGAGAGGGACCATGGCTATCGCAAGGATCGCCGCCAATCGAGGCAGATTGTTGTACCAGGGCCCGGTGAACTGGTCGCGCAAGACCCCGAATGGGAGCGAGGACACGACGAAGAACAGCCAGGCCCCGATCACGTAAATCCCGAGGGCGATCAACGCTGATCGAGAACGCTCGATGAGCGCCCACACAATCCCCGCTATGACCGCGATCGCCACCAACGTCGCGGGGACGAGATACCACATCGAAACAGAAAAAATTGTGGCGAGGGCATCCCCCATCGACAGCTGCAACGGCCAGCCGCGCGTTTCAGCAGGCGGTCTCAGCACCCGGACCAGCACAGCACCCAGCGCGAGGTATCCAACGAAGCCCGAGACGACGACGACACCGGCAAGCGCGGATCCTGCGCGGCGGACCTGCTCCCACGCAAACGCGCACACCATGGGCACGGAGAGCGCGAGCCAAGCGACGAACGCGCCGGGGTGTGCCAACGCAAGCCCGACGAGCGAGCCCGCGAGAATGACGACCCACCACCCGGCTCCTTGCGGGGCGGCGGCGGTCGACAGCGAGCACAGGCGCAGGGACGCCGCCAGCGCGAACGGCAATACCGACAGTCCGAGCTGGAAGGGGAAGAGAACGCCGTAGTCGTACAGCAGGATCGGGAATGCGGGGATCGACGCCGCGATCAATCCGGTAGCGACAGCGACTACCGGAGAACTGCCGAACATCGCCCGAGACAACAAGATGACCGCCGCTGGCCAGAACACGGCGGACGACACGAGTGTCAGAGCGTTCACCGCAACAGGAATAGCGACGCCCGACAACTGCACGATGAGCGAGGCGATCCCGTGCCACGCAGCGGGGTAGAACGCGAGCCCACCGCCTGGGCTCGTCATGAAGCCGAGATGCAGAGAAGAGGCATTGCCGGTTTCAAGGATGAACCGCACGCCGTTGAGGTGAAATACGTTGTCGAATGTCTGCGAGATGGCGTCGGGTTCGCCGACTACCTGCACGAATCGCGCGGCGAGGATTGTGGCCGCGAGCAGAATCGCAAGCGCAGTCCACCCGAACCGCGTGTCGTCACCGGGGGCAGTCGCTCGCGTCGAGGTTTCTCCACGCGACCGCCGACGTAGCAACGATCGCGCTCCGAGGAAAGCTCCAGCGAGCACCAACGTGACCAGCAGTACGGGGATGATCGACCAGCTCAATCCCAACCACGGCGCAACGATCGCAGTCCCGCCGACGATGGTCACCGCGAACGCGGGGGTCGCTGCTATGGCCCACGGCCCTCGCAGACCGACGGCCCACGCCAGAGCGCCGCCGACGACGCCGACGAGGACGATCAGGACGACGGACGCCAAGGCTAGATCGAGCCACATCACGAGCAGGGGGCGCCTTTCGATCTGCGTCCGGTTCAGCGACCCAGGATACCCCCTCGACCTTCCAGATCACCTCCGACGGGAACGGGAAGATCAGCACCGGCCGAGCGATATTGTCGACTCGCCGGAGCTCGACCTGATTGACCGCATCCCGATTGACTCCTCCGGACTCGGTCCAGCTCGGCGATCCGGCAGCCGGGACACGTTTCGCGTACGCCTTCACGGGGCTGACGGTCGGCTGAACTGTCGCCGACACCCCGCCGCCAACGAAATAACGGATCTGGTGGCTGGTAGGATCGTGGCCCGTGCCCAAAGTACTCGTCGACCTCCTCTCGTACACCGGAACGAAGGGTGGAACGGAAACCTACACCCGAGAGCTCTACCGGCAGATCGGGCAGATGGATACCCCCTACGAATTCGTCGGGTATGCCAGCAAGGAATTCATGGGGCACGACCACTCGTGGTTCCCCGGTGAGGTCATCGCCTCGAAGTTCAGCGGCGAGAACCGCTTCTCATGGGCCTACGGCGAGTTGTTCGGTGTCTCCCGCGCGGCGAATCGTCTCGGCGCGGACCTGATCCACTGCCCTGCCATGCTCGGGCCGATGCGCTCCCGCGTCCCCGTCGTCATCTCGATGCACGATCTGCTCTACTTCGCTCATCCCGAGTACATGCTGACAGGCCTCTACACCGAACCGGTCAAGTGGATGGAGAAGCGTGGGGCGGCCAACGCAACGCGGATCCTGACCATCAGCGAAGCATCGGCCGCCGACATCCGGAAGTACCTGAAGTTCCCTCCCGAGCGAACCGATCTGGTGCCCCTGGCCGGCACGGTGCAGCCGCGCGAACGCACCACGGTCCAGCGCGAGCCCGCCACTTTCTTGGCCGTCGGCAACCGGCGCCCGCACAAGAACTTCGACGGTCTCGTGCGTTCACTGGCGACCATCGCGCCAGAGGACCGACCCAAGGTCATCATCACGGGCAGTCACGGCGATGACCCCCTGCTGCCTCTCGTCCGGTCCCTAGGTCTCGAAGACTCGGTCGAGCTGCTGTCTTGGATCTCGGTCGAAGACCTCGATCGGCTGTACGAGCGTGTCACGGCCCTGATCGTTCCGTCGCACTGTGACGGCTTCTCGCTCCCCGCTCTCGAAGCGATGCTCATCGGAGTTCCCGTGATGCTCGCGGACATCCCGGTTTACCGCGAGGTGGGCGGTGACGCGGCGTACTATTTCGACTCTTCGGATGACGCGGCCATCGGCCGTGCAATGGTCGACCTCGTGAAGCGACCCGAGCTCCAGAAGAGCCTGTCCGAGGGGGGCCCGGCGAGGGCCTCGCTCTTCTCGTGGGAGAAAGTCGCTCAAGGGACCTTCGAATCCTTCGACCGCGCGCTCTCGGCGACCCCGTCCCGCTAGCCCGGCTACCGGAACGGACGGTGGCCTCCCTCCCGAAGGAGGAAGGCCACTCGAAGATCCTCAGCGCAACGCGATGAGGATCTCGCGCAGCTGATCGATGCTCGACTCCGTGGGGTAGTGCCGGTTGCCCACGAACAGCCCGTCGTAGTGCACGGCATCCGCGGCTGGCAGGGCCTCCGGCACGATCGCGTCCAAGTAGGACATGACCGGGTTCCGGGTGAAGTTGCCGGCCACGATCGGGCGCGACTCGATGCCGGCCGCGGAGAGAGCCTCCCCGACCTCACGGCGACGCCCGGCGTACGGTCCTTCCAGGATCATCGAGAAGCCGAACCAACTGCTCTCACCGACTTCTTTCTGGATCCGGACATCGGGCACGGAGGACATGGCTTGCGTGAAGTACGCTCCATTGCGACGACGCTCGCGGATGATCATCGGAATCTTCTTCACCTGCTCGATCCCGAGAGCCCCCGACATCTCGACCGGACGGAAGTTGTAACCGGGCAACGCGAAGCAGAACGAGTCCTCGAAGGGGTCGCCGCTCTTGTCGTGGACGAAGTTCTGTGCGGGAAGCTCGCGGGTCCATCCGTGCGCTCGCAACGACATCAGGATCTGGTGAAGGCGCTCGTCGTCAGTCAGCACGACCCCGCCCTCCATCGTGGCGATGTGGTGCGAGTAGAAGGTACTGAACGTTCCCATCACCCCGAAGGTGCCCGCCGCGCGGCCGTCGAAAGTTGCTCCGAGGGATTCGCAGTTGTCCTCGAGCAGCAGCAGTCCGCGCTCGTCGCAGATTCGCTGCAGGCGAGCGTAGTCGTTGGGATTGCCCAGGATGTTGACCGCGAACACCGCCTTGGTGCGATCCGTGATGATCTGCTCCGCCAGATCGAGGTCCATGTTGAGGGTATCGAGATCGATGTCGACGAAGCGCAGCTTGAGGCCGTACTGCTGAAGCGGGTAGTACGTCGTGGCCCAAGAGACCGCGGGCACGAGCACTTCATCGCCGGGGTTCAGGTCGATCTCCGGGTCGAGCACCGCTGCCGCGATCGCGAGGAGGTTGGCGCTGCTCCCGGAATTGACCATGACGGCGTGACCCGCGCCGAATTCGGCGGCGAAATCGCGCTCGAACTGGGCAACCAGCGGGCCCATGGTGAACCGGCCGCTCGCGATCACTCGCTGCATCGCCTCGTGCTCGGCGTCGTCCCAGGAGCTGGTTGCCAGCGGGAAGGTGGGCTGATTGGGGGTGGTCATACTGCCTCTCAGATTTCGATGTTGCTCGCGAGGAACGCCGCGTAGGCGGCCGCCATGCCCTCCGGCGCAGCGGTGGGGGGAGCCCAGCCGAGCTGAATGGCCGCTGACGAATCGATCAGACGACGCGGGACTCCCGAGGGCTTGGTGGTATCGAATCGCAGGTCGCCACGATAGCCGACGACGTCACGGGCTATCTCGTAGTACTCGCGGACGCTGAGGTCTGTTCCGATTCCGAGATTGAGCCACGCGGGCCAGCGTTCGAACTCGCCGAGTTGGCCCACGAGCCAGTCGGCCAGGTCCTCGGAGTAGGTGAACTCACGGCGAGCCGTGCCGTCGCCCCACACGTCGACGGTCGGGTCGCCCGAGAGATGCGCCCGGTGCACCTTTCTGAGCGCGGCGGCGATCAAGTGCGCGTCGGCCGATTCGAAGTGGTCGTATGGCCCATACAGGTTCGACGGCAGAACTGCACGGTACAGCAGACCGTGCTGGGCGGATGCGAACTCACACAGCTTCACCGCCGCCGCTTTCGCGAGAGCGTATCCCTCGTTCGCAGGCTCCAGAGCGCCCGTGAGAAGGTCGGCCTCCACGAAGGGGCGGACGTAGTCCATCGGATAGACCGCCGCTGTTCCGACATACAGCAGACGCGGGACCCGCTGCTCCACGGCCGCGCCGATGACGCTGGAGTCCATCAACAGGTTGTCCATCAGGTAGTCCATCGGGGCGGCCAATTTCGCCGCGATCCCCGCAACCTTCGCGGCCGCGTGAATGATCACATCCGGCTGCGCCTGCTCGATCGCGCGCCTGACCGCCTGCCGATCCCGAAGATCGAGCTCTTGCCGCGATGGCGCCGTTACGCTGAACCGCTCCCCCTCACGCTCGAGGCGTGCGAGAAAACTGGAGCCCAGCATTCCTCGCGAGCCCGTGAGAAATACGCGCATCAGGCGCTCTGCACGGCGTCGACGTACCGCGAGCCCTCCACCTCAAGCGCACGACGGTCGGCGTCCACCATGATCTCCGCGAGTCGCGGCGTGAGAACGCGCGGCTTCCATCCCAGCAGGCTCTCGGCCTTTCCGTAGTCGCCCACCAGCGCGTCGACCTCGGTGGGTCGGAGGTAGCGCTCGTCGAACCGCACGTACTTCTGCCATTCGAGACCCGCGTGCCCGAACGACAGTTCCAGGAAATCACGGACCGTGTAGGCCGTATTGGTCGCGACGACGAAGTCCTCCGGCGTGTCATGCTGCAACATCAGCCACATGGCCTCGATGTATTCCGGCGCGTAACCCCAGTCACGGACGGAGTCCAGGTTTCCCATGAACAGAGAGTCCTGCACTCCCGCCGCGATCCGCGCTACCGCTCGCGTGATCTTGCGTGTGACGAAGGTGTCTCCGCGACGCGGGGACTCGTGATTGAACAGGATTCCGTTCGACGCGAACAACCCGTAGGCCTCGCGGTAGTTCTTGGTGATCCAGTACGAATAGACCTTCGCCACTCCGTAGGGCGAGCGAGGGTAGAACGGCGTCTCCTCGTTCTGCGGCGGGGGCGTCGCGCCGAACATCTCCGAGCTGCTGGCCTGGTAGTAACGCGCCGTGGAGCCCGTGGAACGAATTGCCTCGAGAAGACGAACCGTGCCGAGCCCCGTGGTGTCACCGGTGTATTCGGGTTCGTCGAAACTCACGCGCACGTGCGACTGAGCGGCGAGGTTGTATACCTCGTCAGGCTGAATCTGATCCATCAGGGTGACCAGGCGTGACCCGTCCGTCAGGTCGGCGAAGTGCAACTTCAGCCGGGCATCGGGAGTGTGAGGATCGACGTAGATGTGGTCGATCCGGTCTGTGTTGAAGGTCGAAGACCGCCGCACGAGGCCGTGCACTTCGTAGCCCTTGTCGAGGAGAAATTCGGCCAGGTAGCTGCCGTCCTGCCCGGTGATTCCGGTGATGAGGGCGCGTTTCATTGGTGAACTGTTCATAGGAGTGACTCCGACGGTATCCGGGGGTGGCGTGCGCCACCGGGGCCCGTCTCCGACCGTGGACGGGGCGCCACAAGCCTAACCTAATGAGTGCATCGCGCCCGTCAGGCCGCTCCCGTGGAGGCCATCCGACGCGCGCGTGCGGTGACCCGCGAGGCGGCATATGCGGATGCCCACCGCACGGGCGCATCCCACAACGGTGAGACAGGGCGCAGTATCCGTGGCAGGTGACGGCGCTTCACGGCTTCGGACTCGCGGCTCGAGGCACGCCGGTTCGCAACCGTCAGTGAATCCGGATGCCACCGGAACGCCGCAACCGATGTTCGAGTCGATGTGAATGATCCGTGACGACGGAGCGAGAGGAAAGCGTCCAAGTCCATGGCGAATCGCAGACTCTCGTCGAACCCTCCGATCGCCTCGAGAGCATCGAGCCGGATCAGCGCGGCAGGGTTCGGGATGAGGTCCGGTCCCCACGGGAGAAGGAAGGTGGCCAGGCGGCCCGCGGAACTCACCCACGCGGTCCTGTCCTCCGGATCGACGTAGTCGCAACCTCCGTAAGCCACGACGGCGCGAGGGTCGGCCTCGAGCAGGTCACGCAAGAGCGCGAGTCCCCCGACGCGGAACATGTCGTCGTCACCGATCCAGGCATAGTAACGCTCGTGGGTTCGCGCCGTCAGGCCACGGTTGATCGCGGCGCTGATTCCTTGGCGAGGATCGTCCACGAAGACGGCGCCGTACGCCGCGGCCAGCTCACGAGCCGCGACCGCTCCAGGCGGCGAGACCACCACGAGGGTGAGTTCGACCGACTCGCGCTGGGCCTGAACCGAATCGAGGGTCTGCCGAAGGAATTCGAGCCGATCACCCAGGGTGGGAAGGACGACGAGAATGGCGCGAGAAGAGTCAGTCACTGGGGAACCTCTGTACGAAGGCGGGCGGGGCACGGGGTGAGATCAGTCTCGCAGCGACTGTCTGTTTTCCCGATACCAGGCGATCGTGGATTCCAGTCCCTCGCTGAGACCGATAGACGCGGTCCATCCAGCGCTTGCCAACTCCGACACGTCGAGGAGCTTCTGAGGCGTGCCATCCGGACGCGACGTGTCCCATTCCGTGCGTCCCGTATATCCGACGGCTTCCGCCACGAGTTGCGCGATCTCCCGCACGGTGCTGTCCTGACCCGTGCCGACATTGACCTGCTGCGGCCCGTCGTAATGATCGAGCAGATGCAAACAGGCCGAGGCCATGTCGTCCGCGTGCATGAACTCGCGTCGCGGCGACCCCGTCCCCCAGTTGGTGACGACATCCTTGCCTTCCGCCGCGGCCTCGTCGTAGCGCCGGATCAATGCCGGAAGCACGTGCGATCCCGAAACGGAGAAATTGTCGCCCGGACCGTACAGGTTCGTGGGCATCGCAGAGATCCAGGGCCGCCCGTACTGCCGACGCACGCTCTGCACCTGAAGGATGCCCGCGATCTTCGCGATCGCGTACGCATCGTTGGTCGGCTCCAAATGCCCCGTGAGGAGACTGTCTTCACGGATCGGCTGGGCGGCGTCTCGCGGATAGATGCAGCTCGACCCGAGAAAGAGGAGCCGCTCGACGCCGTTCTCAAGTGCCGCATCCATCGCGTTCACCTGGATCTGGAGGTTGTCGGACAGAAAGTCGACCGGAAAAGTGCTGTTGGCGAGGATTCCGCCGACCTTCGCGGCCGCGAGGACCACATGACGCGGCTTGATCTCGCGGAAGAAATCGAACGTCGCTGCTCGGTCGCGGAGGTCGAGTTCTCGCGAACTGCGACCGACCAGGTTCGTAAAACCGTCGGCCTCCAGCGCTCTCCAGATCGCCGACCCGACGAGACCGTTGTGACCGGCGACATAGACAACCTCGTCGCGATCGATGGGGTTCGGGGTATAGGTGTTTCCGTCCGGCATTGTGTTGAAATCTCCCCGCTGTCGATGTGACCATCATAGTTGCCGGCAAACCCTCGCCTCCGAAACCGAGCACACCGACCGGTCGAGACGGTTACGTGACCGATTCGGGATCGTGACGCATGCTCGGGTCTTGGCGCGCGCCGATGAGGTGGACGACGGCTCCCAGAGCGGGCGCGACGAGAAGCGCGAGGACCGTCCGCACGACCGGGTCGAGGGGCAGGAGAACGAAGACGATGGTCGTCACTGCGGCGAGCATCCATCCACGCACGTACCACCGATGCGATTCATGCGCGAGGAGCGCAGGTCCCGTGACGCACATGAGCGCAACGAGCCCGCCACTGACGACGACCGCCGCTGCGACCGGACCCTGAACCATGAAGCGACCGCCGGAGATGAACCCGACGATGGGGGGACCCCAGAGCCACGCACACGCGGCGAATACAACGGACGCCGAGAGCACGATCGCGCCGTACCTGAGCAGAAGGCGCCACGTGCGCGAGGGAGCGCTGCGGAAGTCGACGATGAGGTAGCTCTGCAATGCGAGCAGCGGAATGATCAGCGGGGCACGCGTCGCGGTGATGACGAAGATCAAACCGGCAAGGACCGCGGGGTCAGCGTCCGGCATCGCCGCACGCAGGAGCGCGGGCAGCCCGGTCACGAGCACTCCCGTAGCAGCCGCACCGGCCACCGTCCGCGCCGCGTTGAGCCACAGTCTTCTCGCACCGACATCGAGACGAAAACGCCCGATGACGTTCGCTCGAACCGCGAGCCAGATCACGCCGAACGCGAGAATGAACGGCACCGAGATCAGTGCTGCGAGCACCCCGAGCGGAGCGCCCAAGAGCATTCCCGAGGTCACCGCCACACCGCGCAGGATCCCATCGAGCGCGATCAGCGCTGCTACGGCCCGCCACTGTCCGAGGCCTGACAATACTCCGGCGAACACTGCGGTGAAGAGGTAGCCCACCAACCCGATGACGAACCAGGCGGTCATCGGCACGGGCGCTGCTGCGAACGCCGTGCCCGAGAGGACCGCCCCGACGAGCACGGCGATGAGCGTGAGAGCGACAGCGGCGAGGAAGGTGAACGTACGAAGCGTGGTGTTCGATGGGGGCGTGTCGGCCGCGCGTGTTGCCCGTGTCACCTCCTGCTGCACGCCCGCGACGGCGGCGACCAGCAGGTAGAGCGTGGACCAATAGGCAGCGAATGACAGGTACGTTTCGGCGCTCGGGAGAAGCGCCGGCGCGAGAAGTTGGATGGCGTAGCCGCTCGCCCCTGCGACGACCGTCGCGCCGAGTATGTAAAGGAGGCTGCGCCCTCGGCCCTCAGCTGCGTTCGTCACGGGGCGGCTCCGACGGGGGGACCTCGTCCGGAGTCGCCGCCTCGCCGGTGCCGTTCGCCGCGGGCCGCCGCTCCGCGAGCACCTCGCGGACCGCATCCAGTTCACCCCGGATGATGGCCACCTCTTCGGCTACTCGCCGAACTTCTTCTTCCGATGTCGACAGTTCCCAGGAGAGGTGCAGGGTGACGGCGATCAGGAGCGCCAGTGCGAGGGCGAAGAGGAGATTGGCCGGGACCTCTACGCCGAGCACCGCGGCAAGCCACCCGAGTGTCCCCGGGAAGATGGCGAGAATCAAGATGCTCAGTCCGATGACGATCCAGAGTGCAGCATATTTCTCGCTCAGCTGACGCCTCAGCAACAACACCAAGATGATCGCCAGCACGACAAGAGCGAACGCGATGCCGATGGGAACGATCATGCGCGAGGCCTCCGTCGAAGCATGCCGCGCAGCAGCGCCAGCGAGAGTGCGAACAGCGACCGGAAAAGGTAGACGGTCGCCCCGAACGGGTTCTGACTCGGACGCCCGTGCTGACGCGGACGCATGGCAACCGGCACCTGCGTCACCGTCAAGCCTGAGTGCAGGGCCTCGACGAGAGAGTCCAATGTGTCACCGAGGTACTCGGCGGGGTAGTACCGAACGTACTGATCGATCGCACGCCTGTTCGCGGCACGAAAACCGCTCGTCACGTCCGTCAGGCGGGTTCTTGCGACGCGCGACACGACCCGCGCGAGGAAGACCATCGCCCAGCGTCGCGGGCCCCTGACCGTATATTCTCCGACATCAGCGAACCGTGCACCGATCGATATATCTGCGTCTGCGAGACCGTCGACCACCCGGGCGATGTCGGCCGGATTGTGCTGGCCATCCGCGTCGACCTGGATCGCGCAAGCGTATCCGTGGCGCTGCGCATAGGTGAAGCCGGTCTTCATCGCCCCTCCGACACCCAGGTTGAAGGGCAGCGGGAGAACCAGTGCACCGGCGGCCTGGGCCGCGAAAGCGGTGCTGTCCGTCGAGCCGTCATCCACGACGACGACGTCGTATCGCGCGTCAGCGGCGAGAATCTCCTTCACGGTGGGACCCACGTTCCGCGCCTCGTTCCATGCGGGAACAATGACGAGAACCCGAGGCAACGCGTCGACCATAGTCAGCAATCCTATCCGTGTCGGCGTCGCGATCCCGCTCCCCCGTGCCCCGAGCCGCGAATCCGCACAGACCCCGGAGTAAGGTCTGATCGGCCTGATCCGAGTCGCAGCGACCACGACCGGACGAGGGTCATCGTGTGCCGGCACCGCGACACAGGGGCCACCGCACCAACCGAGACCAAGGCGGACAGATACGATTCATGGGTGAAGTCGAGGGCATTCATCCGGCGCGGCGGGATAACGAAGATCGCGGTCCCTCTGCTCATATTTCTCACGCTCGCCGCCTGGGCATTCGCCTCGCCCGTGGGCGCCAGCCCGGACGACGACTTCCACCTCTCCTCTATCTGGTGCGGGCTCGGAGAGCGATCGAGTCTGTGCGAGGACTCGGGTGATCCCGAGACTCGCCTCGTTCCTGCTCCGCTCACGACCGCCACCTGTTTCGCGTTCGACCCCGCGCAGAGCGGAGCCTGCTGGGACCCTGACGAGAACGCTCAGGGTCTCGTCGAAAGCGTGCGTGTCAACACGGGCCCCCTCTATCCGCCCGTCTTCTACGCAGCCATGTCGGTGTTCGCGAGTACGGACGTTCAAGCGTCCGTGATGGCGATGCGCGCCGCGAACGCCGCCCTCGCGGTGGGTCTTCTCACCACACTCTTCTGGGTCCTGCCGCGCACCGCACGCACGGCGCTCGTAGTGTCCGCCCTCGCATCCGCCGTTCCGCTCGGACTGTTCCTCATCCCGTCGACCAATCCATCCTCGTGGGCACTGATCTCGGCGATCACCGTGTGGTTGGGGTTGTGGGGTGCGACGAAAACGGGCGGCAGGCGCCAGCTCGCGCTGTGCGGGCTGGCGCTGATCGGCGGCGTGATGGGGGCGG
>NZ_HG779650.1:0-8046 GCF_000582705.2 Microbacterium sp. C448 | reverse complement strand
AACGGAAGGATCTGACCCACGCACCTAGGAGATCCCGCACCCGTGACGGGCACCGACGCTGATCCGGCGGACGTCTATTCGGCGGCGCTCGAGCGCTGGTTGGCGAGCGGCGCGGCGGATCTCGACGAGCGAATCCCCGTCGTGCTCGCCGACCTGGGGCTGGACCTGCGCCTCGATCTTGGCGCCGCGAGCGCCGAACACGCCCTGATGACTTCGCTATCGGGGGGTCAGGCGGCTCGTGTGGGACTCGCGGCGCTGCTGCTGTCCCGCTTCGACATCGTGCTGCTCGACGAACCCACGAACGACCTCGACCTCGACGGCCTCGAACGGCTGGAGGCGTTCGTGCGCGGGCTCCGCGGCGGCGTTGTTCTCGTCAGCCACGACCGCGAGTTTCTTGCGCGCTCCGTGACGCGCGTTCTCGAACTCGACCTCGCCCAGGCATCCAATCGCGTCTTCGGCGGCGGGTACGACGCGTATCTGGAGGAGCGCGAGACGGTGCGGCGCCACGCGCGCGAGAAGTACGACGAATTCGCCGACAAGAAGGCGGACCTGGTGTCACGAGCTCGCACGCAGAGGGAGTGGTCGAGCCAAGGTGTCCGCAACGCGGTGAAGAAGTCGCCCGACAATGACAAGATCCGCCGCAAGGCCGCTACCGAGTCGAGCGAGAAGCAGGCACAGAAGGTGCGTCAGATGGAGAGTCGGATCGCGCAGCTCGACGAGGTCGATGAGCCCCGCAAAGAATGGCAGCTCGAATTTACGATCGGCGCGGCACCGCGCTCGAGCACGGTCGTCTCGACGCTGAACTCTGCGGTGTTCCGGCAGGGATCGTTCACCCTCGGTCCGGTTTCGCTGCAGGTAAACGCGGGGGAGCGGGTCGGGATCACGGGGCCCAACGGCGCCGGCAAGTCGACCCTGCTGCGGGCGCTGCTCGGGCGGCGGACACCCGACGAGGGCTCCGCGAGCGTCGGCGCCAACGTGCACGTCGGCGAGATCGACCAAGCACGGTCGCTTCTCACCGGCACCCGAGCGCTCGCCGATGTGTTCGAGGGACTCGTTCCCGCCCTCGCATCGGGAGAGGTCCGCACCCTGCTCGCGAAATTCGGGCTGAAGGCCGATCACGTGAACCGAGCCGTGGATGAGCTCTCGCCGGGCGAGCGCACGCGGGCCGCCCTGGCGCTGCTGCAGGCGCAGGGCATCAACCTGCTCGTGCTCGACGAACCGACCAACCATCTCGATCTGCCGGCGATCGAGCAGCTCGAAAAGGCTTTGGAGTCATACGTGGGCACACTGCTGCTCGTGACGCACGACCGTCGGATGCTCGACACCGTGCAGACCGACCGGCACTGGCGGGTCGAGGCGGGGCAGGTCACCGAACGGTAAGAAGACGCCGCGGCCGGAGCATCCGGATGTCTCGGACGAACGTCCTGACTAACGACCCTGGCTAGCGACCCTGACGCTTCTTGAAGGGCTTCGGTTCGCCCTTGACGACGGGCGCGCGGCCCTTGCCCTTCGAGGCCTTCGCTTTGCCGCCCGCGGGCCCGCCCGTTTTGGCCGCGGGCGCGGGGGCGTGGGCGATCTGTTGCTGCGCCTCGATGAGCAGGAGCTTGCCGGCGGGTGTGAGCGTCCATCCGGACTTGCTGCGGGTGACGATCGGATGCCCGACCTCGGCCTCGAGCTTGTCGATCGACGTGTACAGAGATGCGAGCGGGATGCCGAGGGTCTGCGCCGCGCGGGGCGCGTGCAGGTCTGCGGCGGTCAGCGCCACGAATCGGCGGAGGAGCGTGATGTTCACCGTTCGCCTTTCGTCGTCGCGGATGCCGGTAATGGCGCTGCCCAGGCTACCGGGCGTGCGGGGAAGAGACCGGCGCTTGCCCGGGGGCATCGCGACCGTCGGTGCTCAGTCTTTCGACAGGAAAGACGAGAACGACTGCACCGGGCCGCCTGCGATCTGAGCACGGAAGCCATCCGACAGGTCGCCCAGGAGCTCGCCGTGCACCGTGCCCGTCGCGATGATTGCCGCAGAGAGGTCTGCGCCGATATGGGCCGAATGCTCGATCAGGGCCCGCTCATCGACATACTCCTCGATGACCATCGCCTGGGATTCGTCGTCGTTGAGGAAGATCTCATAGCGCAGAGTGCCGGTGTCGAGTTCTCGGACAACCCGCATGCACTCGCGCGAGAGCCGCTTGAACTCGTCGACCTTGCCCGGGTGGAACGTGAACCGTGCGATACCCAGCAGTGTGCTCATCCACATTCCTTTCTGTGGTCGGCGTGATGGTCGTCGAGCGTACGGGATTTCCCCGAGCGCACGACCTGCGCGCGGTGCGTAGGTCGTGCGCTGGCGCGGAAGTCGTGCACTCGCGGGGAGACGGGGCCGCGAGCGCGGGGCCGATTACTGCGGAAAGGGGGTCGCGTCAACCCGGGGGCGAGGCATCCGTTCCGGTGAGACGCTCGTGCTTCGGCAATCGAGAGGAACGACCATGTCGGACACACGAGACCCCGCACAAGAGCAGCAGATCGCAGACCTCGAGGCCACAGGGCCCCGGGATGGCGAGGCCGCGCCGGCGATCGATGCCGCGGGCATCGGGCAGGAGAATCCGGATGCGCCCGAACTGGATGACGTCGGACCGGATTCTGACGACGCATAGCGATACCGAGCACGAGCAACACCTCAGCGAGGAGACGAGATGACTGACCAAACGATGGACAGCGGCATGGCGGATGACGCGGGCACTTCGGTGCCCCATCAGCCGCTCAGCGACAACGACACCTCGATTGCAGCGGACGCGGACGCCGATCCGGCGCAGGCGGAATGGGATGGCCGCCTCAGCGAAAACGGGGCACCGCTCGCGGAACCCGCGACCGCGACGGGCGCCGACCCCGCGGAGATCCCGGCTGATGACGACGACATTCCCGCGACGGATGTTCGTGCGGGGCTCGACCAGCCGGAGTCCCAGGGCGAAGACCCGCTCATCGCCGATCTCGGTGATGAGGGCGAGGGTGACCTGTCGCCCGAAGACCTCTGAAGAGCAGGTCCCGCGGCGTCCTGAGCACAACGCTCTCGCGTCGAGTCCGCCCGGTACCGTCGAGTCCGCCGGCTGTGCGCGGTGCAGAACCGGCGGACTCGACGCGAACCAGCGGTCTCGGCGCCGTGCGGTGGCTACACCAGCGGCAGCGGATAGCGGCGGCGTAGGAGCAGGCGCTGAACCAGCGTCCAGGCGACCGTCACCGTCAGGTACAGCGCCGCGGCGAGGGGCACGAACAGCAGCACGACCGCGGTTGCGTACTGCAGCAGTCCCATCACGCGTTGGGCGCCGACGGATGTCAGGGGTGAGGCATCCGCATCCGCCGCTGCTGCGACGGGCGGGCGAAACGCGCGGCGGGTGATCTCGGCGACCACGCACATGATCGCGATCAGGATCCCGAACACGACCCCGGTTGCGGGATCGAATGTGCCGAGAGACCCCACCACGCTCGTGCCGAGCGGCACTCCAGCGAGCTGCTCGGTGAGGAGAGCGTTCGCATGCCCCGCGATCGTGCTGTGCAGGAACAGTGCGTAGATGATGCCCACGATGGGAGCCTGCGCCAGCACGGGCAACAATCCGGCGAAGGGCGAAGTGTTCTCGTCGGCGTACAGCTTCATCATCTCGCGCTGTTGGCGCTCGCGGTCGTGCTTGTAGCGCTTCTGGATCGCGCGCAGGCGTGGGGCGAGACGAGCCCGCGTCTGCTCGGCTTTCGCCTGCGAGATGCCCACCGGGATCAGTGCTGCACGCACGATCAGCGTCAGGAGCACGATCGCTGCGGCGGCGGATGCGTCACCCGCAACGGGTTGGAGGAGGTCGGTCAGCCACATCATCGCCACGTACATGGCGTCGAGGATGGCGGCGAGCGGGGGCAGGGTAAAAAGGTCCACGGAGGTTCCGATCGTCGAGTCTGGGTAGGCGGCGTGTGGCCGCGACAGACGTCGGCGAAGCGCCCCGCGAACGGGGGCACGAACTGCCGAGGGCTACGCGGCCGAGGCCGCGAAACCCGGGGCTCGAGGGCGGGAGTGGCCCGCGGCGTCCGGATCGCTCTGCGCCGGTGGCGTGGCGATGCCGATCGAACCTTCCGCGCGGATGTTCGCGCCAGCCCCGGAGGTGTCGGGTCGCACCAGTTGGGCGAGGACCGCGAGAGTTGCGACGGCCGCGATGACGATCACGACGAGGCCGAGCGTGGCACCGGAATCGAGGGCGGGGGTCGCGCCCGACGCGAGCAAGACGAGGCCGAGGAACGCGGCGAAGAGCTCTCGCATCACGCATCCCCTCTCATCTGGCCGAGCTTTCACGCTAACACCCGCCGCGCTCGACGCGGGTGCCGGTTCGTTCGCCGCGCGTCTGCGGGACGCTCAGCGTTAACCCGGCGGACACCGCCCGGCCCCCGACCGTCTAGGCCGTGTCGATGGTGTGGACGAGACCCGTTCTCGCCTTCCTCAGGAGCCTCATGCCCCGCATGCTTTCCGGACTCGCGGCCACGATGGTGTGCGCACTCGGCGTTGCCGCCGGTGCCGTCATCGTCGCTGTTCCGTCCGCCGCAGTCGCCGATCAACCCGGCATCCGCATCAACGAGATCGAGTCCTCGGGCGGTACGCCCGGCGACTGGATCGAATTCTTCAACCCGAGCGACGCACCGATCGTGCTGGACGGGTATGTCGTCAAGGACTCGGACGACACACACGGCTACACCATCCCCATCGGGACGACGGTCGAGCCCGGAGCGTTCCTCGTGCTCGACGAACTCAAGGACGACGTCGGCAAGTTCGACTTCGGGTTGGGTGGCGGCGACTCTGCACGTCTGTTCGATGCATCCGAGACGCTGGTCGACGAATACGCATGGACAGATCACGCCGCGACCACCTGGGGCGCGAACGACTCCGGGGACTGGGCGCTGACGAGCGAGCCGACCAAGGGCGCGGCGAACACGTTCGCGGACGTCGACCCGGAGCCCGAGCCCTCGGGCTCAACGGACCCCGAGCCCGAGCCGTCGGGCTCGACGGACCCGGAGCCCCCGGCATCCGATGTCGTCGTCAACGAGATCTACTACGACGAGGTCTCGGGCTACTCCGACAGCATCGAGCTCTTCAACCGCGGTGACGAGGCCGTCGACCTGACCGGCTGGAGGGTCTCGGACGACAAGCGCGACGAGTTCGGCACCCTGCCGGCGGGCACGACGATCGCGGCGGGCGGGTTCCTCATGCTCGTCAAGGACACGGACTTCCCCTTCGGCCTCGGCAAGAGCGACGAGGTCGTACTGTACGACGCCTCGAGCACCGAGGTCGACGCGTATGCCTACCTGAACACCGCGCCGCTCGCCATCTGGGCGCGCTGCCCCGACGGGACGGATGCCTGGGCCCCCGCGACCGTTGCGACGCCCGGTGCCGCGAACGACTGCGCGACGATCGTCGTGCCCGGCTCGATCGTGATCAACGAGATCGACTCGCAGCCGGCCGACTGGGTCGAGTTCTACAACCCCGGAACCGAGACGCTCGACATCTCGGGTTACGAGATCCGTGACAATTCCGACGACCACCGCTGGCAGTTCCTCGCCGGCACAACGATCGCGGGAGGCGAATACCTCGTTGTGGAGGCCGACAGCATCGGCCTCGTCGACGGTGACGAGTCGCGCTTCGATGCGCCGATCGGCATCGGCAGCGCCGACCGCATCCGTCTCTACGACGCCTCACTCGAGCTGATCGACGACTCGGAGCCGTGGACGGGCCACGCGGCCATCGACGGCGACGCTGCCGCGGCGACCCTCGCACGATGCCCGGATGGCGAAGGCCCCTTCGTGCTCGCGTACCCGACGCCCGGAGCCACAAACTCGTGTGTGCTGCCCGACATCCAGATCAACGAGATCGAGTCGAACGGCGACGCGACCGACTGGATCGAGATCATCAACATGGGTTCGACGACCGTCGACCTCTCGGGTTGGTCGGTCATGGACAGCGACCCCGTCGGCCACGCGGCCGAGACGACGCCGCTGCCCTCCGGCACGACAATCGCGCCCGGTGCGCTGTTCGTCTTCGATCAGCCCACCAACTTCGTGTTCGGGCTGGGCGGCGGTGACACCGTCACCGTGCGGAACGCGCAGAACGTCACGGTCGCCGAACACGCCTACCCCGCGCACGCAACGGGCGTCTGGGCTCGCTGCGCGGATGGTGTCGGCGACTTCGTCGACCTCGGAGTGTCGACCAAGGGACTGCTGAACGCGTGCGGCAACCCCGTGCGCATCAACGAGGTCGAATCGGATGGCGGTGAGCCCGGCGACTGGATCGAGCTCGTCAACCCCACATCGACCCCGCTCGACGTCAGCGGAATCGTCGTGAAGGACGACGACGACACCCACTCGTACGAGATCCCGGCCGAGACCATGATCCCTGCTCTCGGGTATCTCGTGATCGAGGGCGAGACCCTGGGCTTCGGACTGGGCAAGGACGACACGGTTCGCCTGTTCGAGGGTGACGCGCTGCGCGACTCCACGACCTGGGGTGCGGACCACGCGGCGACCACGTGGGGGCGCTGCCCCGACGCATCCGGCTCCTTCGCCGTCACGGCGGAGTCGACCAAGGGCGCCGCAAACGTCTGCGTCGGTGAGATCCCGGTCGGTGACTGGCCCGGCTCGGCCGAGGTCACCGTCATCGACGAGAGCCCGATGTTCCTCGTCGACAGCTCGGGCCTCGACACTCAGGCGACGTCGGATGGAACGTTCCTCTGGGCGGTCGACAACGGCACCGGCACGTTCTGGAAGCTGAAGGTCGGGGCGAACGGGTCCGTGACCTTCGCGGACGGCTGGGCGGACGGCAAGCGCGCCCGCTTCCAGCGCGACGCGTCGAACCCGTCCGCGGCAGGCCCCGACACCGAGGGAATCACCGTGGACGGCTCGGGCTGGGTCTACCTCGCTTCCGAGCGCGACAACAGCGTGAAGGGCGTCAACGAGAACGTCGTCCTGAAGGTCGACCCGAACGCGCCGGGACCGGATGTCGTGGCCACCCAGGAGTGGGACCTCACCGCCAAGCTGCCCAGTGTCAACGCGAACCTCGGCATCGAGGCAGTCGAATGGGTCGCCGACGGTGACCTGGCCGGCCTGATCGACGCGGGCACCAACGTGGCGTACGACCCGGCGCGCTACCCGGGTCACGGCGACGGCCTGTTCTTCGTCGCGATGGAGGAAGGTGGAGGCGTGTTCGCCTTCGCTCTGAACGGGGACGGCACATCGAAGCTCGTCGCCACGATCGATCCGGGTCTCGTCGGAGTCATGGCGCTCGACTACGACACGGTGCTCGATGTGCTCTGGGCCGTGTGCGACGACGGCTGTGACGGCACCGCCGCACAGATCACCTTCAACGGCACGGCTGAACCCTCGATCGCGCACTTCGCCCGCCCGGCGAGCATGCCGAACGACAACAACGAGGGCTTCGCCACGGCGCCCTCGTCCGTAGCCGGCTTCGCGCGTGCTGCCTGGTGGTTTAAGGACGGCGAGCCGTCGGGGTCGCTGCGCACAGGTACGGTTCCGGGCAGCGCCGTGGACCCCGGGACGCCGGTCGACCCGGGCGCGGGGAACCCCAGCAACCCCGGTCTTCCGCAGACGGGATCCGGAGCGCCGCTTGCCGGTGAGCAGCTGGTCGAAGCGAACAACGGCGACGTCACGGCACCGCTCTCCGCGGAGCCGGGCGGACGGGTGACCATCAACACCGGCACGCAGAACGCCGGTAAGGCCGTTTCGGTGTGGATGTACTCGACGCCCGTGCAGATCGCGTCGAGCACGCTCGACAGCGCCGGCCGCATCGCGGTCACGATTCCGACGAACGCGACGCTCGGGATGCACCGCCTGGCCGTCTACGCGGCAGACGGCGAACTGCTCGGCTGGACCAGCATCCGGATCGTCGCGAACGGCACACTGGCCCAGACCGGCGCGGATGAGGACAGCTCGGCACTCGCTATCGCGCTCCTGCTGATGCTCGCGGGCCTGACCGCGATCATTGTGCGGAGGCGTGTGCGCTCGGCCTGACGC
>NZ_HG779649.1:0-5799 GCF_000582705.2 Microbacterium sp. C448 | reverse complement strand
GTGTCGGTGGATTAGTTCCACCGACACCGCCCGTTTCGACAGAGCGGTGCTCGTCTGTGACCGCGTAGCGTCGAAGCATGGCGACGCGACTGCTGCTGATCTCCGACACGCACGTCCCGGATCGGTCCCGAGGCCTTCCCGACGAGATGCGGGCGGCCGCCGACGCCGCGGACATCATCGTTCACGCGGGCGACTGGACCCAGGCATCCGTCCTCGATGATCTCTCGCAGCACGGCGAGCTGATCGGTGTGTACGGCAACAACGACGGACCCGACCTGCGCGCGCTGCTCCCCGAGATCGCCCGACGCGAGATCGAGGGCGTGCGGTTCGCGGTCATCCACGAGACGGGTGATGCGAAACGTCGCCACGCGTGGACGGATGCTTCGTTCCCCGACACCGACGTCCTGATCTTTGGACACAGCCATATCCCGTGGGACACGGTCACGCCGGGCGGACTTCGCCTGCTCAACCCGGGCTCACCGACCGATCGTCGCCGGCAGCCGCACCGCACGATGATGACGCTCACCGTGGATGCTGGCGTGCTGCGTGAGGTGACGCTCGTGCCTCTCGGGGCGCCCGGCTGAGGCTGAAGCGCGGGGGTTTCAGCCTCTGGCGAGCGCGTCCCAGTCGATATCCATCCGCTCGGGATGTGTCGTCGAGATGCGTGCGGGAAGGATCCCGCCGACCTTCGGCCAGTGCTTACGCGTGGTCACGACCTCCGTCGCGACGCGCACGGGCTCGACACCCGGGGCATCCGGCACGACCTCGATCTGACACGCCTGGTATCCCCAGCGGCGCGTCGGTTCCGAAACCGCGACGATCATCACCGTGCCGTTCACCGAATCGGCGATGGGGTCGCCCATCATCCGCTCGAGTTGCCGGGCCATGCTCTCGATCTCGTCCACACGCCGAAGCCTATCGGCGCCTGTCGCGGCCGTGCTGGCCCGGGACTCGCTTACGCGCCGAGGGAGAGGTCCGGCCAGGCCTCGATCCCGAACTCGTGGCGCAGGGCGCTCCGCGCGGCGAGCCACCCACCGAGCCCGTGCACACCGGGCCCGGGCGTCACGGACGCCGACGCCAGGTACACACCGGGCAACGGGGTGCGCCACGGATCGGTGCTGAGCACCGGGCGCCGCACGAGCTGGAACAGATCCGGCGTTCCCGCGGCGATGTCGCCCCCGGGATAGTTCGGGTTGTGCCGCTGCAGGTCCGCGGCGGTCCACGACGACATGCCCACGATGGTGTCGCGGAATCCCGGCGCGAATCGCTCGATCTGTCTGATCACGGCTTCGGCGCGGTCGGCCGTGCTGCCCGCAGGAACATGCGTGTACGTCCACAGCGTGTGCATGCCTTCGGGTGCGCGGGTGTCGTCGAAAATCGAGGGCTGCGACGCAAGCACGTAGGGCAGCCCGCTCAGACGCCCGTTCGCGACCTCGTTCTCGCTGGCCGTGATCTCTGCGCGCGAGCCGCCGAGGTGCAGCGTCCCGGCGCGACGAAGTTCCGGATGGGTCCACGGGACCGGTTCGGACAGCGCGAAGTCGACCTTGGCCGAAGCATTTCCATACCGGAAGTTCGCCAGTGCCCGACGATATCGCTCGGGCAGACGCGGACCCGCGAGTGCGACGAGCGCGCGCGGGGTGAGATCGAGAAGCGTCACTCGGGCTCGTGGCAGTTGGGCGAGGCTGGTGATCTCGACGCCCGTCTCGACCGTTCCGCCGTGCGCCCGGATGTCGTCGAGCATCGCGTCCGCGATCGCCTGGCTTCCGCCCCGCGGGATCGGCCAGCCCCGCGCATGCGCGTAGGCGGTGAGCGCGAGTCCGGCGCCCGCCGAGGCGAGGCTCGGGAGGGGGAGCGAGGTGTGAGCGGCCGCGCCGGTCAGCAGCGCGGGCGCGGCATCGCCACGGAACCGGGCGTTCCACGCCGGGGTGCCCTGCTCGAGCGTGGCCGCCGCGAAAGCGAGCGCCGTGACGGGGCTCGTCGGTACCCGCAGCAGGGAGTTGCCCGTCAGATCGGCGACGTGGCCGGAGCGAGCGGCGAGCGGTCCCATCAGCGCCGCATAGGCCGCGCCATCCGAGCCGAGTCCCTCGCGGGTGCGCTCGAGGTCGCGGTACGCGATCGCCGCGGCACCGCCGTCGAGCGGGTGGGCGAACGAGACATCCGGTGTGAAGAACTCCACACGGCGAGCGAGTTCGAACTCCCGGAAGAAGCGCGATTCGAAAGCGAGCGGATGCACCGCCGAGCAGACGTCGTGGACGAACCCGGGCAGGGTCAACTCACGGGACGAGCTGCCGCCGCCGACACGATCTGCACGCTCGAAGACGCGCACCGAGAGCCCCGCACGAGCGAGCGTGACCGCGGCGGCAAGCCCGTTCGGACCCGCCCCGACGATGACCGCATCGACCTCGGTCGAGCGTCCGGATGCGCGCGTCGCACTCACGCGTCGTCGCCTCCGCGCGGGTCGCTGTCGCCATCCACGGCGTCCGTTCCCTCGTCTTCCGCGGTCGATTCCTGGGGCGACGAGCTCAGGCCCTCGGCGAGATACGCGAGACGGTGCAAGGTCTCGGAATTGCGCCAGTGCAGCATCGCGTCCGCGATCGGTCGGGGGATGAGTGTAGCGGGGCCCGCCACCGCGTGCTCCTGGATGCGGACGACGCAGCCCCGGCCCCGCGGTTTTACGTCAATCGTCACGCGGGCCTCGCCGATCGGCCACCCTTTCGCGCGCATGACCATGCGGTGCGGCGGGTTCCACTCGATCGAGGCCGTCTCGTCGTCGATGAGCGCGGGCCACACGCCGACGGAGTGATGCAACCGACCGCCAACCTCGGGCCAGTTCGCATCCACATCGCGCATCCGGGTCGCCCCGACGACCCACGACGGGTAGAGCCAGCCGTCTTCGAGCACGCGGAAAACGGCTTCGGGCGGGCAGTGCAGAACACGGGCGTTGTGGGACATCATTCTCATTCCGGGGTGGCGTGTATTCGATTGTCGCGCGCTTTGCACGGGTGCGTGCAGGGGTTGACAGGCATTGACCGAATCAACTGGCCGTTCACTGTTCCGCGCGGGGGATTGTCGCTGGCCCAGCCCGTCGGCGCAACCGCCTGGCCAAGAATTTCCGGAGCAGCGAACGTGGAGGACTCATCGAACCCGCTGTGCGAAAGAAGGAATCATGAAGGCGCTCACCTGGCAGGCCAAGCGATCCGTATCGGTAGACGAGGTTCCAGACCCCCGCATCGAGTTCCCGACCGACGCGATCGTGAAGATCACGTCCACCGCCATCTGCGGCTCCGACCTGCACCTGTACGAACTGCTGGGGCCGTTCCTCGGCCGCGGGGACATCCTCGGTCACGAGCCGATGGGCGTTGTCGTCGAGGTGGGATCGGAGGTGACCAACCTCGCCGTGGGCGACCGCGTCGTCGTGCCGTTCAACATCTCGTGCGGGCACTGCTTCATGTGCCGCCGCGGGCTGCAGTCGCAGTGCGAGACGACACAGGTGCGTGAGTACGGCAGCGGCGCGGCGCTCTTCGGCTACACCAAGCTCTACGGTCAGGTGCCGGGCGGGCAGGCCGAATATCTGCGCGTACCCCACGCGGACTACAACCACATCCGAGTCGGTAGCGACCTGCCCGACGACCGCTACCTGTTCCTCAGCGACATCCTTCCGACCGCCTGGCAGGGCGTCGAGTACGCCGATG
The DNA here is from genome assembly GCF_000582705.2 of Microbacterium sp. C448. Lineage (NCBI taxonomy): Bacteria > Bacillati > Actinomycetota > Actinomycetes > Micrococcales > Microbacteriaceae > Microbacterium > Microbacterium sp. C448. The sequence continues at coordinate 2,107 of NZ_HG779649.1, read as the reverse complement.
TGCCCGACGGTGGCACCTTGGCGGTCATGGGGCTCGGGCCCGTGGGGCAGTTCGTGGCGCGGGTGGGTGTGCACCACGGCTTCCGCGTGCTCGCGGTGGACCCGGTGCCGGAGCGGCGGGCCATGGCCGAGCGGCACGGCGCGCTGACCTACGACCTCACCGACACCATCGTCGACGAGCTGCGCGACCTCACCGAGGGGCGCGGGGCCGACGCGGTTGTCGACGCCGTCGGCATGGAAGCGCACGGGAATCCCGGCGTACACGCCGCGCAGAGCGCGATCGGTCTGCTGCCCGACGCGATGGCTCGACCGCTCATGGAGAAAGCCGGGATCGATCGGATGGCGGCGCTACACGCGTCGATCGACATCGTCCGTCGTGGCGGCACGGTCTCGCTGAGTGGTGTGTATGCGGGAGACGCGGACATCCTGCCGATGAAGACGCTGTTCGACAAGCAGGTCAGCATGCGCATGGGTCAGTGCAACGTCAAGCGCTGGATCGACGAAATCCTGCCCCTCGTCGAGGACTCGAGCGATCCGCTCGGCGTCATGGACCTCACGACGCACCGCGTTCCGCTCGAGCGCGCTCCCGAGATGTACGAGACGTTCCAGAAGAAAGAGGATGGCTGCATCAAGGTCGTGCTGGAGCCGTAGGCCCTGTTTGACGCGCGAGCCGCGCGGCCCGGCCTCCGCGTCAGGCGTCTTCTTCGGGCGTCGGCGGGGGGCCGGGCCGAACCGCCGCCGTGTCGGCGATGTCGATTCGAGTGTTGCCGTCGTGCTTCGAAACGTCGATGCGCGGCGCCGCGTCCGATTCCACCGCGTCGGGTGCGGCGAGAAGCTGGTCGCGCCGCTTCTCTTCCTTCGTCATATCCATGTCGTCGGCACCGCTATTCGTCGTGTCATTCATGAGGCGACCCTATGGCGGTCGTGCCCTTTTTCGCGCGGTCTGGTGCGGAACGGACGCGTCGTGCTAGCGCTCAACGCGCCGCCGTCGGAATGCCGTGATTAGCATAGACACTATGACCACGCCCCAGAACGCCACCCAGAGCGCGCCCCTGCAGACCCTCCGTCCCGTTTCGGACGAGCAGAACCTGCTTGCCGCCAACACGCAGGATGCCGCGACCTCGTGCTGCGGCGGTGGCTGCTGCAGCTGAGTCACGGCATCCCGTGAAGCCCGCCGCGCTGTCCGTGCACCGAGACTTCTCTGAGGCCGTCAGGCGTGCTGTCCGGCGTGCGCGCCTTCCGCGATCTCTTCGATCACCTTCGCGTTGAACGCGGGAAGGTCGTCGGGGGTCCGGCTCGATACCAGGCCCTGGTCGACGACCACCTCTTCGTCAACCCACTCGGCGCCGGCGTTCTTCAGATCCGTCTTCAGGCTCGGGTAACTGGTGATCGTCCGTCCGTCCACGACGCCCGCTTCGATGAGAAGCCAGGAGCCGTGGCAGATGACGCCGACCGGCTTGGATGCTTCGAAAAATGCCTTCGCGAAGGCGATGGATGCCTCGTCCATGCGTAGGTGATCCGCGTTGACGACGCCACCCGGAAGGACGAGCGCGTCGAACGAATCGGCATTCGCGGAGGCGGACAGCTCGTCCACATCCTGCGTGTGGCCGTTCTTACCCTCGATCGAATCACCCTCTGGGGCGATCATGAGGGCGGCCGCTCCGGCGTTCGTGACGGCCGCCCAGGGTGAGGTCAATTCGCTGTCCTCGAAGCCGTTCGTGGCGAGAAATGCGATGCGTTTTCCTGTGAGATCAGTCATGCGTGCGACGCTACGCGCGGCATAACCCGGGGTTCGAGGGGGTTGACAGGCCGCTTCCGCGCGCGTGACCCGCGTCAGTGCACGGGTGCGTTGCCGGACTCGACCATGTCCGCGGGCTTGCGTACGAACAGGGCGAGCGGGACCGCTGCGGAGGCGAGGACGGCGCCGACGAAGAACGCCGTGTGCACGCCTGCCGCTGTGGCGGCGACCTGATCGGTTCCCTCTGCGAGGGCTGCCGCGGCGGTCACCGACATGAGCGTGACGAAGAGTGCGGTGCCCGCAGCTCCGGCGACCTGCTGCATCGTGCCGACGGTCGCGCTGCCGTATGGGTACAGGCGCGGAGGGAGCG
>NZ_HG779648.1:0-17326 GCF_000582705.2 Microbacterium sp. C448 | reverse complement strand
GCGGAGGTGCATCTCCCGCTCCCGCGAATCCGAACGCAAGCGCGAAGAACGCGACGCCGCGAGCTGGCCCGCCCCGGCGAGCAACCGGACCTCCGCCGCGTGCACCTGCGCGGCCTGTTTGCGCAACGCCACGATTCCCTCGACCAGACCGAGGACGGGGGCGTTGTCGAGCGCCTCCACAACCCCGGTCTGATTCGAACTCATGTTCGATACTCTACGGACGGCCTCCGACATCCAAAGCCCGAAAACCACGTATTTCCGGCCCAGAACAGGACTTCAGGATGAGAGTTCTCTCACCTTCCTCAGCCGCGCGCCACCGACCCGGCCTCAGACCTCGGGGTCGAGCGGCTTCGCCGGCAGGCGCACCTCGAACGCGGTGTCGCCCGGAACGCTCCGCATCGAGATCGTGCCCTCGTGCGCCTCGACGATCGCTCGCACGATCGACAGCCCGAGGCCGGAGCCTCCGGTTTGGCGGGCGCGCGAGGTGTCGCCGCGCGAGAAGCGTTCGAACAGCTCGGCCTGAAGTGCCGGGTCGATTCCCGGGCCGTCGTCCTGCACGCGAATGACGGCGTCGGATCCTTCGCGCGCAACGCTCGTCGTCACGTGCGTCCCGGCCGGGGTGTGGGTGCGGGCGTTCGCAAGCAGGTTGGCCACAACCTGGTGCAGGCGTGCGGTGTCGCCCGCGATCTGCACGGGCTCGTCGCCGACCTCGATGCTCCACTCATGATCGGGTGCGGCGACCTGGGCGTCGCCCACGGCCTCAACGACCAGGCGAGACAGGTCGGACGTGCCGTAGACGAGCTCTTGCCCCTCGTCTAGGCGCGCGAGCAGCAAAAGGTCCTCGACGATCCCCGTCATCCGTAGCGACTGCGCCTGGATGCGCTGCAGCGATTGCTCGCTGGTTTCGCTCAGCGATCGGTCGCGCAGGGACAGCTCTGAGTACCCGCGGATCGAGGCCAGGGGAGTGCGGAGTTCGTGGCTCGCGTCGGCGACGAACCGGCGCATCCGCTCTTCGTTGCGTTGGCGGGCGTCGAGGGATGCGTCGACGTGATGGAGCAGCGTGTTCAGTGCCGCTCCCACACGGCCGATCTCGGTGCGGTCGTCGGCCTGGGCGGCGGGCACGCGTTCCGAGATCGACACCTCACCCTGGTCGAGGGGTTGCCGAGCGACGCGCGACGCCGTATCGGCGACCGCACGCAGCGGTTTCAGGCCGCGTCGGATGGTCCAGGCCGTCGCGACGCCGAGAAGCACAAGCCCCCCGGCGGTGAGGAGAGCGGTCGCGGTGAGCAGGCTGGCGATCGTGCTCTGGACCTCTTCCAGCGACAGGCCGACGGCCCCGACCACCTCGCGGCTGTCGCGGTTCACGACCGCGATGACGCGATAATCGCCGAGATCGTTGCCCACGTTCACGGTCGTCGGGCCATCGGCGGATACCGCGTCGAGCACGCGCTCGATCTGCGTGGCGGACAGCGCAGCCACCTCACGCGTCTCATCGACGACGGCACCCGTCTGGCTACCGCTCGAGTCGCTCAGCACAAGCAGGAATCCGGACTCCTGTCGGCCCCCTTCGAGGATCTGGAAGGCCGTTGCGTCGCTACCCGGAAACCCGGGCGGAAGCGAGAGCGCCTCCGTGCCGAGGCTCCTGAGCCGGGCGTCGACGTTGCCCTCGAGCACCCGCCCGAGGACGACGCTCGTGACGATCGACACCAGGACGAGGATGATCGACACGATCCCGACGACGGTCAGGATCAGGCGCCGCTGCAGGGTCCAGGGTGCGCGCGGGCGCTTCGCTGCCGGGGTGGTCCGAGAGGACGCCGAAGACGCCGAAGAAGTCGAGGACGGCGAAGCGGAGGCATCCGTCTCGGACACCTCCGCCTTCACCGGAGTGGGGCTCGTCACTGGGGCGCCTTGATCATGTAACCGACGCCGCGGACCGTGTGGATGAGCGGCGGATGACCCGCGTCGATCTTCTTTCGCAGGTACGAGATGTACAGCTCGACGACGCTCGAGCGTCCGCCGAAGTCATAGTTCCAGACGCGGTCGAGGATCTGCGCCTTCGAGACCACGCGGCGCGGATTGCGCATCAGGAAGCGCAGCAGTTCGAATTCGGTCGCGGTCAGCTCGATCTGCGCGCCGGCCCGCTCGACCTCGTGGCTGTCCTCGTTGAGCGACAGGTCGGCCACACGCAGGATCGGCTCGGCCTCGTCGGCGAATGCCGAACCGGCGCGACGCATCAGTCCGCGCAGGCGCGCCACGACCTCTTCGAGGCTGAAGGGCTTGGTGACATAGTCGTCGCCGCCCGCCGTGAGCCCCGCGACGCGGTCGGCAACCGCGTCCTTCGCGGTGAGGAAGAGCACGGGTACATCGTCGCCCGACTGCCGCAGGCGCTGCAGCACGGCCATCCCGTCGAGGTCGGGCATCATGATGTCGAGCACGAGAGCGTCGGGCTCGAAGTCGCGCACGAGTTGCAGTGCCTCGTAGCCGCTCGCCGCGGTCTTGACCTCCCACCCCTCCATGCGCAGGGCCATCGAGAGCAGGTCGGTGAGCATCTGCTCGTCATCGACGACGGCGATGCGCAGGGCGGTGCCATCGGGGCGGTGCAGGGCGGGAGCGGCGGAAGTCATGTGTTGATTCTGGGACCGAAGTCTATGTGCTTCCTATGGGTGCGGATATGCGTTTGCTGTGAATCGGGCGGATAGTGCCCATCCCCAGCACACCGTAGGCCGTTTTTCACCAGAGCGATGTGCGCACATAAGGAACCCATAAGTAGGTCCTCACCCTTACATCAGTGCTCTCCCTAGCGTCGATCCCGATCCGGTCGCGGGGCCGGACAGGAGGAGAGACATGTACGGGACTTATCTACGTCGCGAGCTCGCGGGCCGCCGAAAGCAGACCATCATCGTGGCTGCCGGGCTCGGCGTTGCGATCGCGCTCGTCATCATCGTCAATTCGCTATCCGCCGGGGTGCGCGACGCGCAGGCACAGGCGCTCGAGTCGATCTACGGCGTCGGCACCGACCTCACGGTCACGGGCGCGACAACCGAACCCGGAGAGGGGGGCGGGCCGCAGTTCGAATTCGAGGATGGTGCGGGGGAGACATCCGACGGCACCACCTCGCTCAGCCAGTCGCGCCTCATGGCCGATCGGATGCGCGGAACCCTCGACGCCTCGACCCTCACGACGGTCGAGTCGCTCGACGGCGTCTCGGGCGCATCGGGTGCGCTCAGCCTGACCAACACGACCTTCTCGGGCGAGATGCCCGATATGTCGCAGATGGGGCAGCCCGGCGAGGGCGGCGCCCCGCCGGCAGGGGGAGCGGATGGCGCGGGCGGCAGCGCCTTCGACGTGGAGTCCTTCACGGTGCTCGGCATCGACCCCTCGGCCGTGTCCGTCGGGCCCCTCTCGGCCGTAACCCTCGAGGACGGCCGGGCCCTCGACGCCGACGACGTGGGACAGAACGTCGCGATCGTCGACTCGACGTATGCCGCGACGAACGAACTCGCGGTCGGCGACATGATCGATGTCGGCGGTACCGAGATGGAGATCGTCGGTGTCATCGCGTCCACCTCGAACGAGGCGGACACCGCCGCCAACGTCTACCTGCCGCTGGATGTGGCGCAGACCCTCTCCGGGGTGGGGGACGTCATCTCGACCGTGTACGTGCAGGCCGATTCATCCGACGCGATCACCACCGTGCAGGCCGAACTCGCCGAAGCGCTCCCGGAGGCGACGGTGAGCTCGCAGTCCGATCTGGCCTCGTCCGTCTCGGGATCGCTGTCGAGCGCGAGTTCTCTCATCAGCAACCTCGGCACGTGGCTCTCGATCATCGTTCTGGCCGTCGCGATCATGCTCGCGGTGCTCTTCACGATCTCGGGTGTCTCCCGCCGTACTCGCGAATTCGGGACGCTGAAGGCCATCGGCTGGTCGAACGGCCGCGTCGTCGGCCAGGTCGCGGGTGAGTCGCTGGTCCAGGGCCTCATCGGCGGTGTCGTCGGACTCGCGATCGGACTTGCGGGAGTGCTGACGATCAACATCATCTCGCCGACCATCTCGACGGCGGCCGAGACGACCACGCAAGCCGGCCCGGGTGGCATGGGCGGGGGCGGCATGGGCGGCTTCGGCGGAGCGGCGACGGCACAGACCGCAACGGAAGTGGTGCTCAGCGCGCCACTCACCCCCACGGTGATCGCTGCGGCCATCGGGCTCGCCGTTGCCGGTGGCCTCATCGCCGGAGCGTTCGGCGGCTGGCGCGCGGCCCGGCTCAGCCCGGCCGAAGCTCTCCGTTCGGTGGGCTGATCCATGACTGACACGACAGGAGAAAAGACGATGACCATGATCGACACCGAGGCCCACGCAAACCCGGGTGCCCCGGCATCCGTCCTGTATCGCCTCACCGGCGTGGGGAAGACGTACCCGCAGAAGGGTCGCCAGGTGCGTGCACTGCACAAGGTCGACCTCGAGATCGATCAGGGCGACTTCATCACGATCCAGGGTCCGACCGGTGGCGGAAAGTCGACGCTGCTGCAGTTGCTCGGCGCGCTGGACCGTCCCTCCGTGGGGTCGGTCATGCTCGGTGAGACCGATATGGCGTCCGCCTCGAACGCGGCACTCGGGGCGCTGCGGGCGCGCGAGATCGGCTTCGTGTTCCAGGGGTTCAACCTCATCCCGACCCTGACGGCGCACGAGAACGTCGACATGGGGCTCGAGCCGCTGGGCCTGTCGAAGGCCGAGCGGGCGGAGCGGGTGACCGAGGCGCTCGGTCACGTGGGTCTCGCTGACCGCGGCGATCACCGCCCGGGTGAGCTGTCGGGTGGTCAGCAGCAGCGGGTCGCGATAGCCCGAGCCATCGTCAAACGCCCGCGCGTGCTGCTGGCTGATGAACCCACGGGAAACCTCGACGAGAGCATGCGCGACGAGATTCTGCGTCTGCTCGAGGGGCTGCACCAGTCGGGGCTCACGCTCATCATGGTGACCCACGACTCCGCCGTCGCCCGTCGGGCGAAGCGTCGGCTGCGGCTCGAGAAGGGTTCTGTGCGCGACATCACGCGCTGACCCATCCTTCATGTCCCACTTTTCGGGATGTGTGTCCCACTTTCGCTCGCTATAGGCAACTCTTTGCGAGCGAAAGTGGGACATGGTCGTGGGGCCTATGCCACTTCGGCGGCGGGCCAGACGGTACAGGTGCTCCTAGCCGGCCGAGTACGCGTGCGCGACCATGCGGTCGAACGCGGCATCGAGCTCGGGGTTTACCCGCTGCAGTTCCGGATTCGCGTCGAAGTGGGCCAGGATGCGGCGCGCCCCCTCGTCGAACCGCACGGTCGTGCGGAACTCGGGGACCAGGGCGCGGATCTTCGCGGTGTCGAACACCATCGAGTGCGCCTTATCGCCCACAAGTCCCGGGCCGAGATCGGGACGGAACACGGCGATCGTCTCGGATGCGATGTGCACCAGCCGCGGCTCGGTTACCTCCGCCGCCTGGGCGAGCCATCCGTAGATCTGATTCCACGTCGGGGCGTGATCGCCCGTGATCGTGTAGGCCTCGCCGATCGCCTGGGGTGCGCCGAGCAGTCCGGTGAATGCGACGGCGAAGTCATCGCTGTGGGTCAGGGTCCACAGGCTCGTGCCGTCGCCGTGCACCACGACAGGCTTGCCCGCCCGTATCCGCGCGATGTCAGTCCAGCCGCCCATCGTCGGCAACAGCTTGTGGTCGTAGGTGTGCGAGGGGCGGACGATCGTGACCGGCAGCCCGCGGTCGCGGTAGGCGCCGACGAGCATGTCCTCGCAGGCGATCTTCTCGCGTGAGTACTGCCAGTACGGGTTTCGCAGCGGAGTGGACTCGGTCACGGGCAGGCGCCGGGGCGGCTTGTCGTACGCGGAGGCGGAGCTGATGAAGATGTACTGCGCGCAGCGCCCCTCCACGAGCCGCAGGACGGTCTCGACATGATCGGGCGTGAACGACAGGAAGTCGGCGACGACGTCGAAGTCCTGCCCACCGATCGCCCGGCGCGAAGCATCCTCGTCGCGAATGTCGGCGATGATCTCGCGAACCCCCGCGGGAAGAGGCTGTCGACCCGAACCGCGGTTGAGCACGCTGACCTCGTGTCCTGCCCCGACCGCCGCCCGCACACAGGCCGCGCTGATGGTTCCGGTCCCGCCGATGAAGAGCACTCGCATGTGCCCGACCCTAGTCCCGGCCCCCACGAAACGTGTCCCCCTTTCACTCGCTCAGCACAGCTGATAACGAGCGAAAGGGGGACACGGATGCGTCGTGCGAGACCCGCAGGTCAGTGCGTGTCGGTCGCCTCGATCTCGGTGCGGTCGCCCGACCACAGCGTGTGGAACGTGCCGGGCTTGTCGATGCGCTTGTAGGTGTGCGCGCCGAAGAAGTCGCGCTGACCCTGGATGAGCGCGGCCGGGAGGCGCTCTGCGCGCAGCCCGTCGTAGTAGGCCAGGGACGACGAGAAAGCCGGAGCCGGGATGCCCGCGGTCGCCGCCGCAGAGACGATCCGGCGCCACGCGCCCTGCGCGCGGGTCAAAGCGTCGACGAAGTACGGAGCCGTGAGCAGCACGGGCAGGTCCGGGGTTTCGGCGTAGGCATCCGCGATCCTGTTGAGGAACTGCGCGCGGATGATGCAGCCGGCGCGCCAGATCTTCGAGACGGCACCCAAGTCGATGTTCCAGTCGTACTGTGCGGCGCCCGCGCGGATCTCATCGAACCCCTGCGAGTACGCGACGATCTTCGAGGCGAACAGTGCGAGGCGCACGTCCTCGATGAAGGCGTCTTCGTCCTCGAGCTCGAGCTCTTCTTCGGCGCCCGGCAGGTCGCGGGCCACGGAGCGCTGCTCGGGGTGCGACGAGAGCGAACGCGCGAACGTCGCCTCGGCGATACCCGAAACGGGAACGCCAAGGTCGAGTGCCGTCTGCACCGTCCACGCGCCGGTACCCTTGGCGCCGGCTTGGTCGAGAATCACGTCGACGAGCGGCTTGCCCGTGTCGAGATCGACCTGGCGCAGCACCTCGGAGGTGATCTCGATCAGGTAGGACTCGAGTTCGCCCGTGTTCCACTCGGCGAAGACATCCGCGATCTCGGCGGGGGACTTGCCCGTGCCTCGCCGGATCAGGTCGTACGCCTCGGCGATCAGCTGCATATCGGCGTACTCGATGCCGTTGTGCACCATCTTGACGAAGTGCCCCGCGCCGTCGTGGCCGATGTGCGTGACGCACGGCTCGCCCTCGGCGACCGCAGCGATCGAGCGCAGGATGGGACCGAGCTTGACCCACGACTCGTCCGAACCACCGGGCATCAGCGAGGGGCCCTCGAGCGCGCCCTCTTCTCCGCCCGAGACACCCATTCCGACGAAGTTGATGCCGGTTTCGCGGACGGCGCGCTCGCGGCGGATGGTGTCGGTGAACAGCGAGTTGCCACCGTCGATGATGATGTCGCCCGGCTCGAAAACGTTGACGAGCTCGTCGATCACGGCATCCGTCGGCCGGCCGGCCTTCACCATGACCAGCGCGGCGCGCGGCTTCTGCAGCGAGGCGGCGAACTCGGCGTAGTCGAAGGCGGGTACGAAGCCCGCCTCGGGGTGCTGCTCGGCGAGGTGCTCGGTCTTGTCGCGGCTGCGGTTGTAGATGGCGACCGTGTTGCCCTCGCGGCGAGCGAGGTTGCGGGCGAGGTTCGAGCCCATGACGGCGAGACCGACAACGCCGATGTTGGCGACGGCTGCGCCATCCTCACCGGGGCCGGAGGGGGTTGCCGTATCGCGGTCGACATCCTCCGGGCGGGGCGCACCCTCGTGCTCCGGTGCGGAGCCGGGGGAGTCCTCCCGGTCCGTCGAAGTGTTGACCTGCGGGGACGGATCGTTCTGCGACACGCGCGCTCCTTGCGTTCCTAGAGGGGACGCATCCAGGCTATCGCGCTGTCCTTCGCGCCGTGCGGCGGAAGTGATCCCGCGCCGCGTCGGGTCAGTCCTTGCGGTAACCCGATCGGCCCATCGACCAGAACGCGCCAGCCGTGAGGACCGCACCGACCGCGGTCAACGCGCCGATGGACCACACGAGAACGTGAGAGAGAAATACGCCGTCGATCATGATCTGCTCCGGTGGTGGGTCGGGCCGGGGAGGGTGAGGCCGGGTGTATTCACGCTACAGGCATCTCCGGTAGGATGGTGTGCACCCTCGGCGAGGGATGTCGTTGCGCGGTCGTCCGTCTGCGCGAGGCATCCGTGATCGACGTGGCGATGTGGGCCCTGGTGGCACTCCTCCCGCGTTGGCGTTTGAGTCGAGAACCCCAGACCTACGTGACGGATCCCGTCGCGTGCCCACAAGGAGATTCATCATGTCGAAAGACACCCAGGCAGATACCAAGGACGACACCAAGGTCCACGCCGAGCTTCGCACCAGCTTCGGCAAGGGCTTCGCCCGTCGCCTCCGCGCCGCAGGCAAGATCCCGGCCGTCATCTACGGCCACGGCGAACAGCCCGTGCACGTCGCCCTCCCGGGTCACCAGGTCGCGCTGCTGCTGCGTCGCGCCAACGCGGTGCTCGAGCTCGATGTCGAGGGCACCCAGCAGCTGACGCTGGTCAAGGACGTCCAGAAGGACCCCGTGCACCAGATCATCGAGCACATCGACCTGCTCGTGGTGAAGAAGGGCGAGAAGATCCAGGTCGACGTGCCGATCTCGATCATCGGTGAGCCCGCGCCCGGAACCCTCGCCGCTCAGGACGCCAACACGGTTCTGCTCGAGGTCGAAGCCACGCACATCCCGCAGCGCATCGAGGTCGACGTCGAGGGACTCGAGGATGGCACGCACATCACCGCTGCCGACCTGAAGCTGCCCCGGGGGGCATCGCTCATCGTCGACCCCGAGACGCTCATCGTCGCGATCTCCGTTCCGTCCGCGACACTTGCGGCCGAGGACGAGATCGCCGAGCTCGACGCGGCCGTCTCGGCTGCTCAGGCCATCGAGGCCGAGGAAGCCAAGGACGAGTCCGCCGAATAAGCAACCGCGCAACCGCGCAACCGGAGCCCGCTCTCGCCGATACGGTGGGGGCGGGCTCCGTGCATGAGGGCATCGACAGAGGGAGTGGGCGTGGCTGACGCGTGGTTGGTGGTGGGGCTCGGCAACCCGGGTTCGCGTTATGAGAGCACGCGTCACAACGTCGGGCAGATGGTCGTCGATGAACTCGCCCGACGCCGCGGCGCAACGTTCAAATCTCACAGGGCGAATGCGCGGGTGGCGGAGACGTGGCTCGCGGCGGGTTCAGCGAAGCTCGTGCTGGCGAAGCCGAACTCGTTCATGAACGTCTCGGGCGGACCGGTTTCGGGCCTCGCGGCATTCTTCGGAATCGAGGCCGATCGGGTCATCGTCGTCCACGACGAGCTCGACATCCCGTTCGACACCATCAAGCTCAAAGTCGGCGGCGGGCACGGCGGTCACAACGGCGTGCGCGATGTCGCGAAGGCCCTGGACACGCCCGAGTTCACCCGCGTTCGCGTGGGGATCGGGCGGTCTCCCGGCCGTCAGGATGCGGCGGACTGGGTTCTCGACCCGTTCGGTGCGGCCGAGAGAGCGCAGCTGCCACTCCTGATCGGGGATGCCGCGGATGCTGTCGAACTGGTCGTCGGCGAGGGTTTGCTCGCGGCCCAGCAGCGGTACCACGCGCCCCGCGAGTAGCGCTCTCCGACCCGGGCGTCAGACGCCGATGCCGGCACCGGTAGCGCCGGTCGCGATCCCCGCGATCCCGGCACCGTAGACGACCGTGCCGAAGATGAAGAGCCCGACGGCCGCGACGACGACCGCCGCGATGCCGGTGCCGAGTCCGCGGCGCTTGGCGATCGCAACGATTCCCTGGACGATCGCCCAGATGCCGAGCACCGTGCCGGCCCAGAAGGCGATCTCGCCGAGCAGCACCCACTCGCGAACGGGGGAGAGGAACGAGAGGTCCTCCCACGCCGTGCTGGGCATGGTCTCGAAACGGGAAGAGAGGCCCGTGCCGACCTGGAATGCGGCGACGGCACCGATGATCGGCGTGACCACGGCGGCACCGAGCGCGAGCAGCAGCGCAACCAGTCCGAGCCCACCCGGCTTCTTCGCGGTGGGTCCGGCGGCGGGTGCTCCCGCCGCCGGATAGGTGCCCGGGTACATGCCGGTCGGTGGGTAGCCGGCGTTCGGACCGGGGAGAGACGGATGCTGGGGGCCCGGATACGGTCCGCCCGCGTAGGGCGGGTTCGGGTACGGGGGAACCGGAGGAGCGACGGGTGGGGCGACCGGCGGCGCTACCGGAGCCGCGCCGGGCTGCGCAAACGGCGGCGCGGCGGGCGGCGTGGTCGGCGGGGATGGATAGTCGCCCGCGGGGGGCTCATCCGTGGGCGGCGTCTGGTCGCTCATGCCCTCATCCTAGGGTCGGGAACGGCGCGGTGTCGGTGGGGGCTCGTAGACTGGTCACGTGTCAATTCACGGAATCACGCGCGCCCTGGCGCGCTCAGAAGCGTTCCGTGAGGGCCTCGACGAGGCCTCCCGCGACGCCGACCTCTCTCTCATCGAAGGCCTCGTCGCCCCCGTCCTCTCCGCCCTCGTCGAGCGGCGCGCAGCGGCGGGGCGTCCGCCCGCGTTGCTCGCGATCACGCCGACCGGACGTCGAGCCGACCAGCTCGGCCCCTCGCTCGCGGCCTACCTGCCCGACGCCCTGGTGCTGTCGTTCCCCGCGTGGGAGACCCTGCCGCACGAGCGCCTGAGCCCGAGCCCTGAAATCGTGGGTGCCCGACTCGAGGTGCTGCGTCGGGTCGCAGAGTGGGACGGCTCACGGCCGCTCATCGTGACGGCTTCGGTGCGGGCGGCGCTCCAGCCGATTGCCTCGGGCCTCGAGAACGTCCGGCCCGTCGAGCTCGCGGTCGGCACCCGCGGCCATGACCTGACGTCATTGGCCGAACGACTCGTCGAGCTCGCCTATACGCGCGTCGACATGGTTTCGCGTCGCGGGGAGTTCGCGCTGCGCGGAGGCATCCTGGATGTCTTCCCTGCGATCGCCGATCACCCGTGCCGCGTCGAGTTCTTCGGCGACGAGGTCGATCAGATCCGCGCGTTCGCCGTCGCCGATCAGCGCTCACTGCCGGGCGCCATCGATTCGATCGCCCTGCCGCCCAGTCGAGAGCTGCTGCTCACCGCCGAGGTGCGCGAGCGGGCCCGTGCGCTGCAGGGCGAGCTGCCGGGACTTGCGGGAATGCTCGAGCGGATGTCCGAGGGCATCGCCGTCGAGGGCATGGAGTCCCTCACGCCGGTCCTCGCGGACGGCATCGTGCCGCTCGTCGACTACCTCCCGGCGGGGACCGCCGTGGCCCTCGTCGACCCGGAACGCGCTGTCGCGCGCGCGATCACGCTGCAGGACACGAACCGCGAGTTCCTCGAGGCGGCCTGGAGTGCCGCGACGGCGGGCGCCGACACGCCGATCGACCTCGGCAAGGGCGACTTCTTGACCCTGCCGAACCTGCGCGCGGCATCGGCCGAGCGCGGGGGAGTCTGGTGGACCCTGAGTGCCTTCGACTCCGGGGCCGTTGACGCGGCTGCGGACGGAGTGCTCGAGCAGGGCGAATCATCCGCCGTCCGCTTCCCGGGAGCCGGCATCCCCTCGTTCCACGGCAATATCGACGGCGCCACGGCGCACGTCGGCGACCTGCTCGCGGACGGGTGGAGCGTCGTCGTCGCGGCTGCCGGTTCGGGCCTGGTCGATCGCGCGCGCGATGTGCTCTCCGAGCGCGGCTTCGCGGCGCGGGTCGTGGACGATCTCGTCGATGCTCCCGAGGCGGGCGTCGCCATGCTCGTGAAGGCGCCGATCGAGGCGGGGTTCTCATTCGCCGACGCGAAGATCGCGGTGCTCACCGAATCCGATTTCTACGGGCGCACGATTAGCGCGGACTCGCGGGTGGTCAAAAAGCTGGCGTCGCGTCGGCGGAACGTCGTCGACCCGCTGCAGCTCAAGGCCGGTGACTTCGTGGTTCATTCCACTCACGGCATTGGCCGGTTCGTCGAGTTGGTTCAGCGTGAGGTCTCGTCGGGTGGGCGCAACCCCGTCAAGACCAAGCGCGAATACCTCGTGGTCGAGTACGCCCCGAGCAAGCGCGGCTTCCCGGGCGACAAGCTCTTCGTGCCGACGGATCAGCTCGATCTGCTGTCGAAGTACGTCGGAGGAGAGGCCCCGACGCTGTCAAAGATGGGCGGGAGCGACTGGGCGGCGGCGAAGGGTAAGGCCCGAAAGGCCGTCCGCGACATCGCCGTCGAGCTCGTCAAGCTCTACTCGGCGCGTATGTCGGCCAAGGGGTTCGCCTTCAGTCCCGACACCCCGTGGCAGCGTGAGCTCGAAGAGGCGTTCCCCTTCGCCGAGACGCCCGACCAGTTGCAGACGATCGACGAGGTCAAGGCCGACATGGAGCGGCCCATCCCGATGGACCGCCTGCTCTCGGGCGATGTCGGCTTCGGTAAGACCGAGGTCGCCGTGCGGGCCGCGTTCAAGGCGATTCAGGACGGCAAGCAGGTCGCGATGCTCGTCCCGACCACGCTGCTGGTCAAGCAGCACCTCGAGACCTTCACCGAGCGGTTCGCCGGGTTCCCCGTGCGCGTCCGGGCGCTCTCACGGTTCCAGACCGATAAAGAGGCGCGCGAGATCGTCACAGGGCTCGAGGACGGCTCGGTCGACATGGTGATCGGCACCCACCGCATCCTGACCGAAAAGGTGTCGTTCAAGGATGTCGGGCTCGTCATCATCGACGAGGAGCAGCGCTTCGGGGTCGAGCACAAGGACGCTCTGAAGAAACTCAAGACCAACGTCGACATCCTGGCGATGAGTGCGACACCCATCCCGCGCACGCTCGAGATGGCGGTGACGGGCATCCGTGAGATGTCGACGCTCGCGACGCCGCCCGAGGACAGGCATCCGATCCTCTCCTACGTCGGGCCGCGCAACGACAAGCAGATCGCCGCCGCGATCCGGCGGGAACTGCTGCGCGAGGGGCAGATCTTCTACGTGCACAACCGGGTCTCGTCGATCCAGCGGGTCGCGGCGCACTTGGCAGAACTCGTGCCCGAGGCGCGCATCGCGGTCGCGCACGGACAGCTGGGCGAGCACGCGCTCGAGCAGGTCGTCGACGACTTCTGGGAGCGCAAGTTCGACGTCCTCGTGTGCACGACGATCATCGAGACCGGCCTCGACATCTCGAACGCCAACACGATCGTGATCGACCGCGCCGACAAGTACGGCCTGTCGCAGTTGCACCAGTTGCGCGGTCGCGTCGGCCGTGCGCGCGAGCGAGCGTATGCGTACTTCCTCTACGACGACATGAAGCCGCTGTCCGAGACCGCGGCCGACCGACTGGAGACCATCGCGGTCAACAACGACCTCGGGTCGGGCATGCAGGTCGCTCTGAAGGACCTCGAACTGCGTGGCGCAGGCAACATGCTCGGTGCCGAGCAGGCAGGCCATATCGCGGGCGTCGGATTCGACCTGTACCTGCGCATGATCGGCGAGGCCGTCGCGACGTTCCGTGGCGACGATGTGGAGGGGCAGACCGAACTGCGACTCGAGCTGCCGGTGCGGGCGCGCATCCCGGAGTCGTACATCGACAGCGAGCGTCTGCGGCTCGAGGCGTACCAGAAGCTTTCGTCCGCAGCGACGGCAACGGCGGCACCCGACGCGATCGACCTGGTCGTCGAAGAGCTCCGCGACCGCTACGGCGAGCCGCCCGCCGAGGTCACGGGTATCATCGCGGTCGCTCGCCTGCGCCGCCGCGCGGCACGCTCCGGCCTGACGGATGTCGTCGCGATGGGCCCGAATCTGCGGGTCGCTCCGGCACATCTGCCGGATTCGTTGCGCGTACGGATGCAGCGGCTCTACCCCGGCGCGAAGCTCATGTCGGGCGGCGAGGCACTCGTGGTGCCGATGCCGCGGTCGGGCGCCGACGCGCTACCGGACGACGAGCTGATCGCCTGGACGGGGCAGTTGCTGACGGCGCTGTTCCCCGAGCCCACGCCCGAGGCTCCGGCCACCGGTGTGGCACAGGAGTCCGCGCCCGCGGCATCCGCCTGACCGCCCCTGACGCGCGAGGGTGCCCGTTCCGGCCGTCGAGGGTGCCCGTTCCGCGCGCGAGGGTGCCCGTTCCGCGCGTCGGAGTAGGTTGAGCGCATGTTGTTCGAGCACCTCGGGGCGCGGCCCCGCATCGATCCCACGGCGGTCATCGCCGAAACCGCGGTCATCTCGGGTGACGTCGAGATCGGCCCCGATTGCCAGGTGCTTCATGGCGCCGTGATCACGGCCGAGGGCGGCCCGATCACGCTGGCGGCGTGCGTCATCGTGATGGAGAACGCGGTCATCCGGGCCACGTCGGCCGACGCCGTGCACATCGGCGATCACACGCTGATCGGCCCGGGCGCTACGCTGAGCGGCGCGGTCATCGGCTCGGAGGTCTTCCTCGCGACGGGCACGCGTGTGTTCAACGGCGCGCGGATCGGCGACCGCTGCGAGGTTCGGATCGGTGCGATCGTGCACCTGCGCACGACACTTCCACCCGAGACGGTTGTGCCGATCGCCTGGATCGCGGTGGGGCATCCGCTCGGACTGTATTCACCAGACCGGCACGACGAGATCTGGGCCGCGCAGAAGGAACTCGATTTCCCGGGCTACGTCTTCGGCCTCGACCGCGACACACCCGACCTGATGGTGCAGCTCACCGAGCGCTACGGCCGCAGCCTGTCGCGCCACCGGCAGGATCGTCGCATCGATTGAGGCTTGGCGGGTGCGTGCCTTACGCCCAGTTGGCGCCGCACGACAGGCACCGGAACTCGAGCGCGGGTTCGTCCGCGTACAGCTCGTCGCGCAGCTCTTCGTGCCGGTCGAGTTCGAGGACGAACCATCCGAATTCCACGACCCGCACGCGAGTGTCGTCGCAGACGGGGCAGATCTCGGCGGCGAGATCGCTGACGTCTTGTCGTGTCTCGTCTTCTCGTGTCTTGATCATGCGAACACGCTAAGCCGGGCCTCCGACATCCGTCCGACCGCCACGCGTGGCCGCGTCCGAACGACGCCGAGAGGACGCAACATGCCGTGTGCGAGTGAACCCGCACGGCATGTTGAGTCCTCTCGATGTAAGCGACGGCGTCGCCCGAACGCGGGCGAGGCTCAGCCGGTGTTCTGCAGGCCCGCCGCAACACCGCTCACCGAGAGCAGAAGCAGACGCTGCTGTTCGGGATCGGCCCCGGAGCCGGCCGCGGCCGAGGCGCGCAGGGCACGCAGGGCGCGCAGCTGCAGCATCGACAGCGCGTCCACGTAGGGGCTGCGCATCTTGACGGCGCGTTGCAGCACGGGCTTGTTCGAGAGCAGCTCGCCCCCGCCGGTGATGCGGATCACCCAGTCGCGCGTCGATTCCATCTCGGCGAGCACCAGTTCGGCCAGCTCGTCCCGGTCGCCGAGCGCCAGGTACCGGCGGGCGATGCGCGGGTCGGCCTTGGCCAGGCTCATCGCGACGTTGTCGATCATGGTGCGCAGGAGCGGCCATTCGTCGTAGGCCTCGCGCAACAGAGCCTCGTCTCCGACGGCGTCGAGCGCGGTGCCGAGGCCGAACCATCCGGCCAGGTTGATGCGCGCCTGCGTCCACGCGAACACCCACGGGATGGCCCGCAGGTCTTCGAGCGATTCGACCGACAGTCCGCGGCGAGCCGGGCGTGAGCCGAGCGCGAGCAGGCCGACCTCTTCGAGCGGTGTGACGGTCGCGAACCAGGGCGCGAATCCGGGCGCGCGCACGAGCGAGAAGAAACGCTCACGGGATGCGGAGTCCATCGTCGCCGCGACGCCCGCGTACCGCGAGGCCGCGGCCTCGTTCCGCCGCTCGATCGACGGGGACGACGCCAGCAGCGTGGCCGCCGCGACCTGGTCGATGTGGCGCATGGCGATCGCCGGGTCGCCGTAACGGGCGAAGATGACCTCGCCCTGCTCGGTGAGCTTGAAGCGGCCCTCGACGGAGTGCGGCGGCTGCGCCAGGATCGCGCTGTTCGCGGGCCCACCACCGCGCCCGAGGGCGCCACCGCGACCGTGGAACAGGGTCAGTTCGATGCGCTCATCGCGTGCCCACGCGGCGATCGCGGCCTGTGCCTCGTACAGGGCGAGGTTGGCGGCGACGGGCCCGACGTCCTTCGACGAGTCGGAGTAGCCGAGCATGACCTCGAGGCGCCGACCCGTCTCGTTCAGCCGCGCGGCGAACTCGGGGTGCGTGACGATCTCGGCCAGGATCTTCGGCGCGGCCTGCAGATCGGCGAAGGTCTCGAACAGGGGGATGACGTCGAGCACGGGGCCGGACGCATCCGGCCCCACCGCAAAGCGCGCGAGGCGACGCACGTTCGCGAGGTCTTCCGCCGACTGCGTGAACGAGACGATGTAGCGCCCGGCCGCGCGCGGGCCGAAGCGTTCTTGCACGAAGGCGACGGCACGGAAGACCTCGAGAACCTCTTCCGTCGTGTCGCTCAGCGCGCCCCCGGCCTCGAGCTCTTCGAGGGCCTTGCGGTGCACCTGCGAGTGCTGGCGCACCTCGAGCTCGGCCAGGTGGAACCCGTACGTCTCGACCTGCCAGATCAGCTGCTGCAGCCCGCCGAAAGCGTGGCGCTCGGCGGAGGCGGCGACGAGCGAGTCTTGCACCACCCGCAGGTCGGCGAGAAGTTCGTCAGGGTCGCGGAAGGCGAGGTCGGCGTCACGGGTGCGGGTCGCGGCGATGCGGCGGGCGAGCAGCAGAAGGATGCGCCGGTGCGGCTCGTTGGGCGAGCGCTTGGCGATATCGGCGGCCGCGTCTTCGTCCGCGGCGCGCAGCCGGTTCCAGAGGGCGACGAGCGCGGGACTCGGGGGAGTGGTCTCGGCGTCGAGGGTCAGTGACCGACCGACGCGCGAGGCGGTGCGCTCAAGGCCGAGCAGCGCGTGCTCGGAGGCGATCGCGGCGGCCTTGCGGGTCACTTTGGCGGTGACGAACGGGTTGCCGTCGCGGTCGCCGCCGACCCACGAGCCGATCCGCACGAACGGGCGCACGATCGGCGCGCGACGACCGGCTTCGGCTCCCTGCAGCGCGTCGTCGACCCGGCGGTACACGTGTGGCACGGCGGTGTAGAGGGTCTCGTCGAAGACGGCCATGATCGCGCGGACCTCGTCGGTGGGCGAGGGCTTCTCGGCGCGGAGCGGCGCCGTGCGCCAGAGTGTGTCGATTTCTTCGAGGATGCGGCGGCGCGCCCGGCGCTCGTCGGCACCGCCGTCCCGCGAAGAGTCGAGGGTCTCGAGCAGCGTCGCAATCCGGCGCACGG
>NZ_HG779647.1:0-13962 GCF_000582705.2 Microbacterium sp. C448 | reverse complement strand
GTAGATGAGTGTGGGCGCGGGCGGGCCTCGGTGGGATGCGCCGTGAAGACGGGGTGGAACCGCAGGCCCTGCAGCCGGTCGAGGGCGGTCTCGTCGCCGACCTCTTCCGCGAGACGCGCGAAGGCCGCGGCGATCGAGTCCGTCGCGTTCTCCTTCTCGGGACGCCCGTCGCGCTCGCGCAGGACACGAACGCGCTGATGCTCTTCGGCGAGGTTGACCAGGTGGAAGTAGCAGGTGAAGGCGCGTGCAACCTCGTCGGCCCGCTCGACCGAAAAGGACTCCACGATCGCCTCGGCCCGCTCGAATGCTTCGGGGCTGGGATCGGTGTAGGCCTGAATCGTGGCGGTGCGCAAGCGCTCGACGTCATCGAACAGGCCGGGCGCGCCGCTCTCGCGGAGCACCTGGCCGAGCAGAGCGCCCAGCATCCGCACGTCCGCGCGCATCGACTGGGGCAGTTCCTGACCGGCGTCGAAGCGCCCGACGAGATCGATCGCTTCGGTGGGTGTGGGTTCGGGCATGGGTTTCAGGGTAGTGCGGGAGTGTTACCGGTTCGTCACGCTCGGCATGGGCGCACCGACAGTGCTCGGGGAAGGTGCCGGGGCGCCCGGTAGACTGGGCCACTGGTGTGCCGGGAAGTCTGGTCGGCGGCCGCGCGAGCGCGCCCACCGACCATCGCGGGTAACCGCGTGGCCCCCAACCGAAAGGACCCCGTGGCCCTCCTTCGTTCTGCCCGATTCCCCGCAATCATCCTTCTGGCAGCCGCCGTCGCGGCGCTGATCGTCGCCAACTCGCCGCTCGGCGCGAGCGCCGACGCCATCAAGGACACCTACCTTGGTATCCCGGGCGTGTTCGAGATGTCGGTCGGGCACTGGATCCAGGACGGCCTGCTCGCGATCTTCTTCTTCGTCGTCGCGATCGAGCTGCAGTTCGAACTCACCGCCGGCGAGCTCAACTCCGCGCGCAAGGCGCTCCAGCCGGCTATCGCGGCAGCGGGTGGCGTTCTCATCCCGATCGCGATCTACGTCGCTTTTGCCGCGGGATCGGATGCGTCGCGCGGATGGCCCATCCCGACCGCGACCGACATCGCCTTCGCCCTCGGGGTGCTCGCGGTCTTCGGCAAGGGTTTGCCCTCCGGCATCCGGATCTTCCTGCTCGCTCTCGCGATTCTGGATGACATCGTCGGCATCCTGTTCATCGCCGTGCTCTTCACGACCGATGTCAACTTCGCTCTGCTGGGCATCTCCGCCGTGCTCGTCGTGATCTTCGGTCTGCTGAGCCGCCGCCTCGACACCCGTGCGCGCGTGCCGATCGCCGTGATCCTGGTGGTGCTCGGCATCGCGACGTGGGTTTTGGTCTACCTCTCCGGTGTGCACGCCACGATCGCCGGCGTTGCGCTCGGGCTGGCATTCGCGCAGAGCCCTGCCCTCCGCACGCGCCACGCACTCGAGCCCTGGGTCAACGGCCTCGTGCTGCCCCTGTTCGCGTTCTCGGCCGCACTCGTCGTCATCCCGATGGTGTCGCCCGCGCAGCTCTCGCCCGCCTTCTGGGGCACCCTCGTCGCGCTCCCCGTCGGAAAGATGATCGGCATCTCGCTGTTCAGCTGGATCTCGCTGCGCCTCGCGAATCGCGGAGCGACGCCCCACCTGTCCTTTGCGGACCTTCTGGCGGCCGGAGCGCTCGGTGGCATCGGCTTCACCGTTTCGCTCCTGCTGTCCGAGCTGGCGTTCGCGGGTGACCCGCTCGTCCGCGACGAGGCGACCCTCGGTGTGCTCGCGGGTTCCGGTGTCTCGCTGGTCATCGCGGCGGTGCTGGTGTCGCTGCGGGCCCGGCACTTCCGTCGTCTCGCGCACGTCGAGTCCGACGACGTCGAAGTGCCACCGACGTCGACGCCGACGGGTGGCCAGCTCGCCTGAGCCGTGGGGCAGGATGGGGCGATGAAGAGTCAGGATGCTGTTGCCGCGCGCCGCGCCGAGGCGCTGGCCGCGGCCGCCGAGACGATGCGGCTGGTTCGCGATCGGTGCGTCTGGACCCAGCGGATCACGCACCGCGACCTCGTGCCGTATCTGATCGAGGAGAGTGCCGAGCTGGTCGACGCTGTCGAGGATGGTTCGCGTGCGGAACTGCGTGAGGAGCTCGGCGATCTGCTGTGGCAGGTGCTGTTCCACGCCGAGATCGCGTCGCGCGACGACGCTGAACCCTTCGACATTGCGGATGTCGCCGACGGGCTGACGGAGAAGATGGTGCGCAGGCATCCGCACGTCTTCGGTGATGATGTCGCCGAGACGCCCGAGCAGGTGCTGGTGCTCTGGAATGCGGCGAAGGCGGCCGAGAAGAGCGAGCGGCGGAGCGTGTTGGATGGCGTAGCTCGAGGCATGCCCTCGCTGGCGCTGGCGCAGAAGCTGCTCGGGAAGGGGTCGGGGCTTGTGCCCGCGCCGGAGCTCGTCGCGACCGCTCCGGACAGCGAGGCCGAGCTCGGTGACGCGCTTCTTGCCCTCGTAGCGCAGGCCCGGTCCCGGGGTTGGGATGCCGAGCGGGCCCTGCGGGAGCGCCTGCGCACGCTCGAGTCCGACATCCGCGCCGCCGAGGCGGGCTGAGCCGCTCGTTGAGCATCGGGGATCCGGTGAGCGTCGGAGCATCCGGCGCCGCGGACTCCGACGCTGGCCGGATCTCCGACCGCGAGCAAAGGCTGGCGACTGAGGTGCCCGGCGGCGGATGAAAGGATAGGGCCGTGGCATCCGTGAACCCGCCGCGCGGCATGCGCGACTTCCTCCCCGCCGAAAAGGCTCGCCGCGAGCGTGTGCTCGCCGTCATCCGCGACCGCTACCGCGCGCACGGATTCGACGAGATCGAGACGCCCGTCGTCGAGGACTACGATCGCCTGCACTCAGGGCTCGGCGGCGACAACGAGAAGCTGTCGTTCAGTATCCTGCGCCGAGGTCTCGACGCCGACGGCATCCGAGCAGCCGCGGACGACCCCGCGGCGCTCGCCGACCTGGGCCTCCGCTACGACCTGACGGTGCCGCTCGCCCGCTTCTACGCGTCGCACCGCGCCGAGCTTCCGAGCGTGTTCCGTGCCGTGCAGATCGCGCCCGTGTGGCGCGCCGAGCGTCCGCAGAAGGGCCGCTACCGCCAGTTCGTGCAGTGCGACATCGACGTTCTGGGCGATGCGACTCCCCGCGCCGAGGCCGAGCTGATCGCCGCGACGCTCGACACCCTCGACGCTCTGGGGCTCGCGGGCGCGACGGTGCGCATCAACGACCGACGTGCGCTCGACGGGATGCTCGCGACCTTCGGTTTTGCGGATGCCGAGCGTGCGGGCGTGCTGATCACGATCGACAAGCTCGACAAGATCGGGCCGGACGGCGTGGCGGGCGAACTCCGCGAGCGGGGCGCGACGCCCTCGGCCGTGGACGCCTTCGAGGCGTTCCTGCGCCGCCCGCAGACCCGCGAATACAACCCGTACGGTGAGCGGCAGATCCGCAAGGCGCTGCCCGAAGGAATCCCGGACGAGGTCATCGCGCACCTCGTCGGTCTCGGCGAGGCGGTCGCCGCGGCACGACCGGCGTCGGACGCATCCGAGATTCCCCTCGTCTTCGACCCGTTCCTCGTTCGGGGTATGGGGTACTACACCGGGACGATCTTCGAACTCGCCCACCCGAGCGTCAGTTATTCGCTTGGCGGCGGGGGGCGCTACGACGGCATGATCGGTCGGTTCCTCGGCTCGGATGTCCCGGCCGTCGGGTTCTCGATCGGGTTCGAGCGCATCGTCGATCTGGTCGAGGCGGGTGAGGATGCCGCGGTCACAGCGGTCGTCCTGGTGCACGACGCCGATGTGCCTGTCGCCGAGCTCCTCGCGCTCAAGGCGTCCTTCCTCGCCGAGGGCGCACGCGTACGGCTCGAGCGCCGGACGAAGAACCTCAAGCCGACCCTCGAGCGCGCCGTGTCCGACGGATACACGGAGTTCGCGACGGTTGCTTCCGGAGCCGAGCGCTCGTCGCTCACGCTGAAGCCGCTGGCGTAGCGAACGGCCTGACGAACAGCGCCGCGGAACGCACGCGTCGCCCGCGCGACAGACGGCGTTCACCTCGGCGGGGTGTGATCGCGGGTATGAGCCGCTCCCGCATCGCCCTGACGGTCGGTGCGGCGCTCGCTCTCGCGGCGGCCGTGAGCTTCGGTGTCGCGGTGGGTGCGCGGATGCTTCTGACGCGTCAGGCAGCTGTGGCCCGGCGGCGGATCGGCAAGCCGCTCGGTGAACTCGCGCCGCGCTCGGATCGGGTGTGGCGGAAGAGTTTGACGGGCGAGATCGTCGAGCTGCTGGTGCTCGGGGACTCGATCGCGGCCGGGCTCGGTGCCGATCGCCGCAAGGACACCCTCGGGGCTCGCCTGGCGAAGGGACTCGCGACCCGCCTCGGCCGTCCGGTGCGCCTCCGCACCGCGGCGATCGTCGGATCCGAATCATCCGCGCTCGCCGAACAGATCGACGGCCTGCCCGGGGACTACGTCGCCGATGTCGCGGTGATCGTGGTCGGCGGCAACGACGTGACCCACCGCATCCCCGCGTCGGTGTCGGCCGAGCACCTGCGCGCCGCGATCACGCGGCTGCGCGCTCGTGGCATACCTGTCGTCGTGGGCACCTGCCCCGACCTCGGGGCGCTCCGTCCGGTGCCCCAACCGCTGCGAATACTGGGATCGCAGATGTCCCGGCAGCTCGCCGCGGCCCAGGCGGCCGTGGCCGAAAGATCGGGCGCGACCGCCGTGTCGCTGCGCAGCGCGGTGGGCGCGGTGTTCTTCGATCAGCCCGATGAGATGTTCGGCGTCGACCGCTTCCACCCGAGCGCCCTGGGGTATCGGCGGACCGCCGAGGCGCTGCTGCCGGTCGTCGTCGCGACCGTGGAGGGCCGGAGAGCGGGAACCGACACGGTGTGACGCAAGCCCTCGCGGCAGCGCCGACGCGGCTGATAGCGTGCTCACCACGAATGCGGGAACACGGACACTGACGACGCGGGAGCAACATGGCGCGGTTCGAGAAAGACCAGCAGACGGCCGCATCCCCGGCCCCCGAGGGCAGACCGCGGGAGCAGTGGACGGGCCAGGTCGGGTTCATCCTGTCGGCGATCGGGTCGGCCGTCGGGCTCGGCAACATCTGGCGCTTTCCCGGCGTCGCGTACGAGAACGGTGGCGGTGCGTTCCTCGTTCCCTATCTGATCGCGCTGCTGACCGCGGGCATCCCGATCCTGTTCCTCGACTACGCGATCGGCCACCGCTTCCGAGGCGCCGCACCGACCGCCTTCCGGCGCCTCGGTGGAAAGACCGGCCGGTGGATGGAATCGCTCGGATGGTTCCAGGTGACCATCGCGTTCGTGATCGGGCTGTACTACACGGTCGTCATCGCCTGGTCGCTGAGCTTCTTCGTCTTCTCCTTCGACCTGCGGTGGGGCGACGATCCCGCGGCGTTCCTCACGGGGGAGTACCTGCAGACAGGCGACCCGGGCTTCAGTCTCGAGTTCGTGCCGGGCGTCCTGATCCCGCTCGCGACCGTCTGGGTGCTCGCCATCGCCGTGCTCGCCGCCGGTGTCGCGAAGGGACTGCAGCGCGTGAACGTCATCGCGCTCCCGGTGCTCGTGATCGCATTCCTGATCCTGGTCGTTCGTGCCCTGTTCCTCGACGGCGCGGCAGAAGGCCTCAACGCCCTGTTCACCCCCGACTGGACGGCGCTCGCCGACCCGAACGTCTGGATCGCGGCGTACAGCCAGATCTTCTTCTCCCTGTCGATCGCGTTCGGCATCATGATCACCTACGCGTCGTACCGCAAGCGCCGCTCGAACCTCACGACGCCCGGCCTCGTGGTGGCGTTCTCGAACTCCTCGTTCGAGATCCTCGCGGGGATCGGCGTGTTCGCCACCCTCGGATTCTTCGCCTTCAGCCAGGGCGTGGCGATCGACGAACTCGAGGGGCTGACGGGGGTGGGGCTGTCGTTCATCACGTTCCCCGCGATCGTGTCGCAGATGCCGGGCGGGCCGATATTCGGGTGCCTGTTCTTCGGGTCTTTGACCCTCGCCGGGTTCACGTCGCTCGTGTCGGTCCTGCAGGTCGTCTCGGCCGCGGTGCAGGAGAAGTTCGGGCTCTCGACCCGCCGCGCCGCCCTCTCGGTCGGTATCGTCTCGGCCATCCTGTCGATGCTGATCTTCTCGACGACGACCGGGCTTCTCGCTCTCGATGTCGTCGACCAGTGGGCCAACAACATCGGCATCGTGGCATCCGCGATCCTGACGACCGTCCTGGTGCTGTGGGTCGCGCGCAAGGGCCCCGAGCTGCGCTACCACCTCGACTCCCTGTCGACGTTCCGCGTCGGCCGTGTCTGGGTGCTGCTCGTCAGCGTTCTGGCGCCGCTCGTGCTCGGCTACATGCTGGTCTCCCGCATCGTCGTCCTCATCACCGAGGGCTACGGGGGGATGCCTCCGTGGTACCTGCTCGTGTTCGGCTGGGGCACGGTGCTCGTGCTCGTCGTCGGCGCGGTCGTGCTCTCGGTTCTGCGGTGGAAGCGCTCGCCGGATGATTTCACAGCTTGGCCGGAGTATCCGCCCCTTTCTGCTGAGCGTGCGGCGCCGGGCGCTACATCACGCGGCGCGAAGGGAGCACGGTCATGACCCCGATCGCGATCGCGTTCTTGATCCTGTCGATCCTGATCGTCTGGGGTGGGATGCTGACGAGCATCCTGTTTCTGCGCCATCGGCCGGAACTCGCCCAATATCCGCCCGGTGCGGTAGACGATGAGCGCGAGGCCGTCGGCATCATCGAGCACGACACCTGATGGCCGATTCGACCCCCGCGAACTGGCGAAGCGCGGACGAGTACCTCATCGACTCGCTCGTCGGACACGACGCGGCGCTCGAATCAGCGGTGGCGGCGCAGGGCGCGGCCGGTCTTCCCGCGATCGAGGTGGCGCCGGTCGCCGGAAAGCTCCTGCACCTGCTCGCTCGGATAGCGGGTGCTCGACGCATGCTCGAGATCGGGACACTCGGCGGCTACTCGACCATCTGGCTCGCTCGTGCGCTCGACGAGAACGGTCGTGTGATCACGATCGAGGCGGAGCCACGCAATGCGGAGGTGGCGCGTGCCAATATCGACGCGGCCGGGGTAGGGGAGCGGGTGGAGATCCTCGTCGGGCGAGCCGCGGAGGTTCTGCCGACCCTCGAGGGTACGGAACCCTTCGATCTGGTCTTCATCGACGCCGACAAGGAATCGAACACGATCTACCTCGACTGGGCGGCACGCCTCGGACGGCCCGGCACCGTGGTCGTGCTCGACAACATCGGCCGCGAGGGTGAGATCGTCGATCCGCACACGACCGACCCCCGTGTCGCCGGCACGCGCGCTGCCCTCGAGATGCTGGGTGCCGATGCGCGTTTCGATGCAACGGCCCTGCAGACGGTCGGGCTGAAAGGGTGGGACGGATTCGCCCTGGCGCTCGTCACGGGGGCATCGGCACCGTAACGCGCGGTGAACGACGAGCTCGCGCCCTGTGCGCGCGCGACCACCTCGCTAGACTGACCGCGGACCGACGACGCTCCGAAAACCACCCGCAGTGCACGAGCAAGGAGTCAAACACGTGGCACTCATCGAGGCAGTAGGCGCCCGCGAAATCCTCGATTCGCGAGGCAACCCGACAGTCGAAGTGGAGGTGCTGCTCGACGACGGAATCGTTCAGCGGGCCGCTGTTCCCTCCGGCGCATCCACCGGAGCATTCGAAGCGTACGAACTGCGCGACGGCGACAAGAGCCGTTACGGCGGCAAGGGCGTGCTGAAGGCCGTCGACGCCGTCATCGACGAGCTCGGCCCGGCCCTCGAGGGCATCGAAGCCAGCGAGCAGCGCATCGTCGACGAGATCATGATCGAGACCGACGGCACCGAGAACAAGAGCCGCGTCGGCGCCAACGCCATCCTCGGCGTCAGCCTCGCGGTTGCGAAGGCTGCGGCCGACTCGGCCGATCTGCCCCTCTTCCGCTACCTGGGTGGTCCGAACGCGCACGTCCTTCCCGTTCCCCTGTTCAATGTCATCAACGGCGGATCGCACGCCGACAACGGCATCGACATGCAGGAGTTCTTCCTCGCGCCGATCGGCGCCGAGACGTTCTCCGAGGCCCTCCGCTGGGGCACCGAGACCTACCACGTCCTCAAGGGCGAGCTGTTGAAGGCGGGCTACGCCACGGGCCTCGGCGACGAGGGCGGATTCGCCCCCGACCTACCGAGCAACCGCGAGGGCCTGGACTTTCTCATCACGGCCATCGAGAAGGCCGGATTCACGCCCGGCACCGACATCGCGCTCGGCATGGATGTCGCCGCGACCGAGTTCTTCCGCGACGGCGCGTACGTCTTCGAGGGTAAGAACTGGACGGCTGAAGAGCTCACCGACTACTACATCGAGCTCGCGAACGCCTACCCGATCATCACGATCGAGGACGCCCTCGCCGAGGACGACTGGGACGCCTGGAAGCACCTCACCGAGAAGCTCGGATCGAAAATCCAGCTCGTCGGCGACGACCTGTTCGTGACCAACCCCACCCGCCTGGCGGATGGCATCAACCGCGGTGTCGCCAACTCGCTGCTGGTCAAGGTCAACCAGATCGGCACGCTCTCCGAGACGCTCGACGCCGTCGACATGGCGCACCGCGCCGGCTACACGACGATGTTCTCGCACCGCTCGGGTGAGACCGAAGACACCACGATCGCCGACCTCGCCGTCGCGACCGGGTCGGGTCAGATCAAGAGCGGCGCGCCCGCCCGCAGCGAGCGCGTCGCGAAATACAATCAGCTTCTGCGTATCGAAGAAGAGCTCGGCGACGCCGCGATCTTCGCGGGCCGCTCGGCCTTCCCCCGCTACCAGGGGTAACGCACCGAAGCAGGACTGAAGGAGGGGGGAACCGTGGCGAAACGACCGGTTCCCCCCTCTTCCGTTTCCCGCCCGGCTGCTTCTCGGAGCTCGGCCCGCCGTCCATCCGGCTCACAGCAGCCATCTTCACGGCAGGCTTCGTCACGGCAGGCACGGTCGCGTCCGGCCGACCGCGAATCCGGTGCGCGCCGGGTCGATGTGCGGGGCTGGCTCGGCGGGGTGCGGCTCTCCGGGTTCATGGTCGTGATGATGAGTCTGGTGGTACTCGCCGCGTTCGTCCTCGTGCCCACCTTCGGCAACTTCGTGCAGCAGCGTCAGACGATCGCAGCGCTCGAGGCATCCGTCGTCGCGGGCCAAGAAGAGGTCGAGCAGCTCACGCAGCAGCAGGAACGCTGGGGCGACCCCGCCTACATCACGACACAGGCGCGCGAGCGGCTGTATTACATGCGTCCCGGCGAGGTCGTCTACCTGGTCGTGAACGACCTGCCTGCCGATCTGCAGCCGACGGCGGAGAAGCCCGTGAGCGCGGATGTCGTCGAGACGCCGACGGACTGGATGACGCAGCTATTGGCATCGGTGACGACCGCCGGGCTCGCCCAGACCGTGACCGAACCGACGATCGGCGTGCCCGACCCCGAACCGTCGACCGAGAGTCCCGCCCCGTAGCAGACGGGCCGTCCTCGGCAGCTTCGGCGGTTACCCTGGTCAGGTGACGACACCGCCCTTCGCCGCGCCCACCGAGGCCGAACTCGCGGTCGTCAGCGCGCAATTGAGGCGGCCCGCTCGCGGAGTCCTCGGCATCGCCGCACGCTGCGTGTGCGGAAATCCGACGGTTGTCGCGACATCGCCACGGTTGCCCGATGGCAGCCCCTTCCCGACGTTCTACTACCTGACGCATCCGGCCGCCACCGCGGCGATGAGCGAGCTCGAGGCGACGCACGTCATGGCCGAGCTGCAGGATCTGCTGGTCGACGACGACATCTCGACCGAGTACGCCCGCGCCCACGCCGCGTACCTCGCCGACCGCTCGAACTATGGCGATGTCGACGAGATCGCGGGCATCTCCGCCGGCGGTATGCCGGTCCGGGTGAAGTGCCTGCACGCCCTGGCCGGTCATGCGCTCGCCGCCGGACCGGGCGTCAACCCGATCGGAGACCGAGCCCTCGAGCGCTCGCGCTGGTCGCCGGGCGTGTGCGAGTGCGAGACGCCGGGTTCGGCCTCGTGAAGACCTCGCGCGCCCTCGCGCTGCTGCTCGCGGCCGTGATCGCTGCGACGCCCGTCTTCTTAGGCCCTCCCGCCGCCGCATCGCCGGTCCCCGATGACACGGCAGACCCGGTCCGCGCCGCGGAGTATTGGCTCGATTCGCTGGGGGTGCGTACCGCCTGGCAGACGACCCGAGGCGCGGGGCAGACGATCGCGATCATCGACACGGGCATCGGCTCGGGGCCGCCCGAGTTCCAGGGCGCCGTAGCGGGAGGAACGGATGTCTCGGGTCTCGGCAGCTCGGATGGCCGGACGCCCGTCGGGGTCGTGGACTCCAACCACGGGTCGTGGGTTGCGTCCCTCGCCGCCGCGCGGGGAACGGCCGACGGTAAAGGAATGGTGGGGGTCGCGCCCGACGCGAAACTCCTCTCGGTGTCGCTCGGGTTCGGGTCATCCGCCCCTGTCCCGTTCGTGGATCAGGTCTCCGAGGCGATCCGTTGGGCGGTCGATAACGGCGCGACCGTCATCAACCTCTCTTTCACGACGAACACCCTGGGCTGGGACCCGCTGTGGGACAGCGCGTTCGAGTACGCCTTCGACAACGACGTCGTGGTGGTCGTGGCGGCCGGCAACCGCGGCACGGGCACGACTCGCGTCGGCGCCCCGGCGACCATTCCCGGCGTGCTGACGGTCGGCGGTGTCGACCCCCAGGGCAACGCGAGTGTCGAAGCGTCGACGCAGGGGATCACGATCGGGATCTCGGCACCGAGCGAAAAGCTGCTGGGCGTATCGGCGGACGGCCGAATCGTCGAGTGGAGCGGCACGAGCGGCGCGGCGCCCCTCGTCGCCGGCATCGCCGCGCTGGTGCGCTCGGCGCATCCTGAGCTCGACGTCGCCAACGTCATCAACCGGATCATCGAGACGGCCAGACCGGCCGCCGGCACGGACCCCCGGCTCTACGGTGCCGGCATCGTGGATGCGGCGGGCGCCGTTTCGGCCAGCGTCGCTTCGGTGACCGAGAACCCGATGGGGAGCCTGGAGGAGTGGATTCGGCTCTACCGCCGTGCTGACTCGGGCCCGGCGCCCGATCAGACCGCGGTTCCGGTCGAGGTGGACGCTTTGCCCCCCGCGGATACGGCGACACCGGCCCGTTCGCCGCTGCTGCCGTCACGCGAATCCCTCGTCTACGGCTCTCTACCGCTTTTCGCGATCACCCTGGCTGGTATCCTGGTGGCGCTCGGCGTCACTGCAGCTGCCCGGCGAGTCAGAACGGCGCGCGATTTACGCACGCCGAGCAGTTGAACTGTCAAGGAGTCCCTTTCACGTGAGTAACACCGTGCCCGTGACGAACGCCGAGCCCACGAACACGGACCCCACGAACTCAGGGCCAACGAACACCGTGCCCAAGATTCTCGTGGTCGGCGGCGGCTATGCAGGCTTCTATACGGCGTGGAAGCTCGAAAAGCACCTGCGCAAGGGTGAGGCCGCCGTCACGATCGTCGACCCCCTGCCTTACATGACCTACCAGCCGTTCCTTCCCGAGGTCGCGGCGGGCTCCATCGAGGCGCGCCACTCCGTCGTCGCCCTGCGCCGTCACCTGAAGCGCACGAAGGTCGTCACGGCGAAGGTGACCGGGATCGACCACGCGCACAAGACCGCCACGCTCACGCCGGCCGTCGGCGAGCCGTGGCAGGAGCAGTACGACCAGATCGTCGTCACCGCGGGCGCCGTGTCGCGCACCTTCCCCATCCCGGGCATCGCCGACAACGCGATCGGGCTCAAGACGATCGAAGAGGCGGTCGCGATCCGCGACAAGCTGATGTCGAACTTCGACAAGGCGGCGCTGCTTCCCCCCGGCCCGGCGCGTGAGCGTCTGCTTACGGTCGTCGTGGTCGGTGGCGGTTTCGCCGGTATCGAGGTGTTCGCCGAGCTGCGCTCGTTCGCTTCGGCCCTGTTGAAGAACTACCCCGAGCTGACCTTCGACGAGACCCACTTCCACCTGATCGAGGCGATGGGGCGCATCATGCCCGAGGTCTCGCTCAAGTCCAGCGAGTGGGTGCTCGCCGACCTGGCCAAGCGTGGTGCATACGTGCACCTCGACACGCAGGTCACCGGAGCCGTCGACGGCAACGTCGAGCTGTCAACGGGCGAGGTCATCCCGAGCGACATCATCATCTGGACCGCGGGCGTCATGGCGAACCCCGAGGTCGTCCGCGGCGGCGACCTGCCGGTGGAAGAGCGCGGACGCATCCGCACCCGTCCCGACCTGCGCGTGGGTACCGACGACGAGATCGTCGAGGGGGCCTGGGCCGCCGGTGACGTCTCTGCCGTCCCCGACCTGACCGGTGGCGGAGTGGGCGGCTACTGCGTGCCGAACGCTCAGCACGCCGTGCGCCAGGCCAAGCTTCTCGCGAAGAACCTCACCGCCGTGTTGCGGGGCGAACTCCCCGAGAACTACATCCACAAGAACCTCGGCGCGGTCGCGGGTCTCGGTCTCTACAACGGCGTGTTCCAGTCCAACAAGATCGCCATCAAGGGCTTTCTCGCGTGGCTCGCGCACCGTGGGTACCACATGCTTGCGATCCCGTCGTGGGAGCGCAAGCTCCGCGTCTTCGGCGGTTGGTGGAACAACTTCTGGTTGGGTCGCGACCTCGTGAACCTCGAGACGGTGCAGCACCCGCGCTACGTCTTCGAGGAGTTCGCGGCGCGTCCGCGGCCGGCTCAGGCAGCACCGAAGACGGATGCCGCGGCATCCGGTTCGGACAAGCCGGCCGAGCCCGCGAAGGACGCCAAGACGGCGCCTGCGAAGGCGGCGGCTTCCCGTTGACCTCCCGGCTCGCGGGTTCGCGAGTCGATAACGTGTGCGCATGGAAGAGACCACGCCTCACGACAAGCTGCATGCCGTCTTCGTCGTCGGCACGCGCCCCGAGGCCATCAAGATGCTGCCGCTCATCGTGGCGGTCCGCGACAGCACCCGCTTCGAGCCGATCGTCGTGTCGACGGGGCAGCACGCGGAGCTCGTCGCGCACGTGCTGGCGATCGGCGGCATCACCCCGAACGTCACGTTCGATCTGCCGCCCGCCCCGCGCACGCTGAACACCCTCTTCTCGGCCGTGCTGGTGCGGCTCGAGGCGTTTCTCCACGATCGTTTCGGTCCGCCGCTTCCGCCGGCCGAGGCGCCGTACGCCACGGGGTATCCGGCCGCGGCTTTCGTGCACGGCGACACGACGAGTGCCGCGGCGTCCGCTCTCGCGTCGTTTCACCTGCACCTGCCGGTCGTGCACGTCGAGGCGGGTCTGCGCACGAACGACACCCTGTCGCCGTTTCCCGAAGAGCTCAACCGTCAGCTGATCAGCCGGATCGCCGCGTGGCACCTCGCGCCGACGGAGCGGAACAAAGAGAACCTGATTCGCGAGCACATCGCCGGGTCCCGCATCTTCGTGACCGGCAACACCGCGATCGATGCCCTGCACATCGCGGCGAGCCTCGACGTGCCGTACGACTACCCGCAGCTGGCGGACATCGAAGCCGCGGACGGTCCGCGGGTCGTCGCCGTCACGGCGCACCGGCGCGAGAACTGGGGCGCCCCGCTCGAGCGCATCGCCGATGCCGTGGGGATCCTGGCCATGACGCACCGCGATGTCCGCTTTGTCGTCGCGCTACACCCGAACCCGGATGTCGCGGCCGTCATGGTCGCACGTCTGTCGAACGAAGAGAACGTTTCGCTCGTGGGGCCCATGGGTTACGAGCAGTTCGCGAAGCTGCTGAAGCGTTCGACGATAGCCATCACCGACTCCGGTGGCATCCAGGAAGAAGCACCGTCGCTCGGCACACCGGTCATCTGCGTCCGCGAGAGTACCGAGCGGCAC
>NZ_HG779646.1:0-2237 GCF_000582705.2 Microbacterium sp. C448 | reverse complement strand
CGGTGCAGCTGGTCGGCACCGACACGGCGCGGATCGTGGCCGCGGCATCCCGCCTGCTCGACGACGATCGTGCGTATGCCCTCGCGACGACCCGCCGCAATCCGTACGGCGATGGGGAGGCCGCCGAGCGTATCGTGCGCGGTCTCGAGCACGTCATCTTCAACACGCGCCCGCCGCAGCCGTTCGGGCCTCCGGGCTTCGATCGACTGTCGGTACTCCGCGCGGCGGGCAGCGCGGATCCGGTCGAGCAGGGCCGGTTGCATCCGTGGGGCGACTCCTGGTGAGCGAGGTGTCTCGTGTTTTTTGACATCTTCACGGGCCTGCCGCTCTGGGTGCAGGTGCTGTTCTGGGCGGTGCTGGCGATCACGGTTTCGTCCTTCGTGTCGGTCACGACGCTCCTCGTGTTCGCGGCACGGTTTCGGGCTCGTGTGCGCGGTGACGTGCGTCGCGACCCCGGAGGGATGAGCGAGGAGCGATTTCTCTGGGTGTTCCTCGTTCCCGCGCTCAACGAAGAGGTCACGATCGCCGATAGCGTCGCGCGCCTGCGACAGGTCGCGGCGACGCACGTGATGTTCCTGGTGATCAACGACGGTTCCGATGACCGCACCGGCGAGATCCTGGACGGGATGGACGATCCGCGCCTGAGGGTCCTGACCCGCACCGCCCCGCACGCCCGGGAGGGAAAGGCCGCCGCCCTGAACGCGGCGTACGCGCATGTCCGCTCGGAGCTTCGCGCCGACCCCGCCCTCTCGATGTGGGACGAAGACCACGTGATCGTCGTGGTGGTGGACGCCGACGGCCGGCTCGATCCCGAGGCTCCGCGATCGGCCGCGCGCCACTTTCACGACGGCGGCGTCGGGGGAGTGCAATCCCTCGTCCGCATCTACAACCGGCGCGGATGGCTCACCTGGGCGCAGGACGTGGAGTTCTCGTCCTTCGGCCTTGTCTTCCAGGCGGGGCGTGCCTGGTGGGGAACGGCAAACATGGGCGGAAACGGACAGTTCAACCGCCTGTCCGCGCTCGCGAGTATCGACGACGGGTCGGGCCCGTGGCGCGATCGGCTGACCGAGGATCAGGATCTCGGCGTGCGCCTCATCCAGGCCGGGTGGGCCGGGGTGCAGGACAACTCGGTCGCCATCGACCAGCAGGGCCTCAACTCGCTCCGACGCCTGTATCGCCAGCGGGTGCGCTGGGCGCAGGGCAGCTGGCAGGCCCTCGAGTTGCTGCGCGGTATCCCGCGCCTGCGGGTGCCGTTCCTCGCCCGCGTCGACAGCGTGTACTACCTGCTCACGCCGGCGCTTCAGCTCCTGACGGGTTTCGCCCTCGTCGTGTCCGTGGTCCTCGCCTTTGCGAGCGGGGTGCCCTACCGGCCCTCGCACTGGTGGATCCTGATCTTCTTCATGACCCTGTCGTTCGGGCCGGGCGTCGTCACGCTCGCGTTGCGCGGGGGTCGCTGGTATTCGCCCTTCGTCGCCCTCGTTCTCGTGATTCCCTACACGGCCTATTCGTGGATCGTGTTCCCCGTGCTCGCCGTCGGGCTGTTCCGACAGCTGTCGGGACGCACATCGTGGGCGAAGACGGCACGCGAGACGCAGGGGATGGATGCCTCGGCGGTCGGGGATACTGGAGGGGACGGCGCACACGAAAGACGTGGCGCCGAAAGCGACCGCACGGTCACGCCCCCGTAGCCCAATCGGCAGAGGCAGGCGACTTAAAATCGCTTCAGTGTGGGTTCGAGTCCCACCGGGGGTACCGCTCTGGGTGACGGAGAAGCTGCCGTGGGGCCTACGCTCCCTGAGTCTGTCGAAGGGAGCGCAGGAACCGGGCGCGATGAACTGGCGCGGCAACGAGTCACTTCGGCAGGCTCAGTGACCGGGGACAGCGCGCTCCCTGAGCCTGTCGAAGGGAGCACACCGGAACCGCGCACGCACGGCACAACGGGTCACTTCGGCAGGCTCAGTGACCGGGGCCCTCAGAAGGGTGGCGGATCCGTGTTTGGGGTGAAATGGATGGCCGAGGGTGGTTTGTCGATGTAGACGTGACCGCCGGGCGAGGTCCATTCGAGAACGCCGCCGCCGAGTTGTCGCACGGTCCAGGCCGTTTCGCCCTTCAACGTGTGGTGGCGTTTGCAGAGGCAGGCGAGGTTGCACACGGCCGTTTCACCGCCGAGGGCGTAGTCGAGAGTGTGATCGCGATCGCACCGGTGTGCGGGTTGCCGGCACCCGGGGAACCGGCAG
>NZ_HG779645.1:0-2780 GCF_000582705.2 Microbacterium sp. C448 | reverse complement strand
CCGAACTCATCCGCCATCCCCGTGATCACACACGGAATCTCTTCCCCGCGCGCCGCCCACGCCACCGCAAAGGTGGAATGCGTGTGCACCACACCACCGACATCCGGCATGTTCCGATACACATACGCATGCGCCGCGGTATCACTCGACGGAGAACGATCACTGCCCGGAGTGCCGGCGATGACGTTCCCGTCCAGATCGCACAGAATCATGTTCTCGGGGGCGAGATCGTCATACGACACACCCGACGGCTTGATCACAAACAACTCAGCCCCGGGCACACGACCCGACACATTCCCACCCGTCCACACCACCAAGCCGTAACGCACCAACTCCGCATGCAAGCGGGCCACGTCGTCGCGGGTACGCGCAATCGCGACCTCGACCTTGGGTCCGTAAATGCTCACGGCTCACTCCTTTGTGCCCCGGACGGGGACCTGATGTTGCTGCGACGACTCACGTGATTGGCTCATGTGGCCTCGCCCATGTGACCGGTCATGTGACCGTTCACATCGCGTCATGTTAGTCCGGGGGGAGCGGGCCCTGTCAAGTCGACATGGTCTCGGATGTGTAACGGCGGCTCAGAAGGCGGGGAGTCCCGTGGAACCGCGCACAATGAGTTCCGGCGTCAGCGTGTGGGCGACCTCGACCGCCGCGTCGTCGAGCGTCCCGAGCAGCTGGGCAACGCACCGGCGGCCGAGCTCCGTGAAGTCCTGGCGGATCGTGGTGAGCGGTGGCCAGAAGTGTGCCGCCTCGGGAATATCGTCAAAACCGACAACACTCACATCGCGCGGCACATCCAGCCCCTCGTCGCGAATGGCGTGGATGAAACCCAGCGCCATCTGGTCGTTCGAGGTGAAGATCGCCGTGAAATCCCGCACGCGCAGCAGCTCGCGGCCCGCGAAGTAGCCGAACTCCGCGGTCCAGTCCCCCAGGATCGGGGCGGTTGTGGGGATGTCTTGCGCGCCCATTTCTTCCAGAAAGCCCCGCATGCGCGCCTCGGCCTCGATCCAGTCCTGCGGACCCGCGAGGTGATAGATCGAGCGATGCCCCTGTTCGATCAGATGCCGCGTCGCCATACGAGCGCCGGCGATCTGGTCGACCGAGAGGGCGTGTTCGGCGTCCAGGCCGGCGGACTGCAAAGTCACATATGGCACGTCGATCTCGTAGTCGGCGAGAACTTTGAAGACCCGCACCTGCGGCGCGATCACAACGAGTCCCTCGACCGACTGTGCGACGAGGTGCGCCAAACCCGCTCCGATGGACTCCGGGTCGGCCGCGTCGATGTTGGCGGTGCTGACCCAGTAGCCCCGTTCGCGAGCCGCCGCCTCGATAGCGGCGATCCCCGCCGCCGGACCGTACTGCGTGCTGGAAGCGGACAGGATGCCGATCGTCTGCGACCGGCTCGTGGCCAGGGCCCGGGCCGCGCGATTCGGCCGATACTGCAGCTCTTGCATGATCTCGACGATGCGCTCGCGCGTCTCGGGCCGCACGCTCGGGTGATCGTTGAGCACGCGCGAGACGGTCTGGTGCGAGACGCCGGCGAGACGCGCGACATCGCGAATGCTGGGGGGTCTCCCCCTCCCCACATCGCTCATGGGTCGGCGCTCCTTCGTACCTGGCCCGTGTGCACGGTCACATCGTTGCCCTCCCCATTATGGTCATCACCTCGCCGCATGTGACAAAATTCGGCTGTCACACGGGTTTTCGCCCCACCGGCCGGAACGCATCGCACCTAGGCTGTGCGGATGTCCGATATGTTCCACGACCTGCCGTTGAGCAACCGTCAGAGACAGGACGAATCCACGGTCACGGGTGACTGGCGTTCCGCGGAAGCCGACGTGGTCCGCGCCGCACACGTACTGCTGTCCACCCGCAGCGACCGCGACCGCGAACCCCTTGCACGGTCGTTTCTCAACATCTCGCGGCTCGGCGCCGTCGGTGGCGACGATCTCGCGGCGGTTGCCGATGCGATCGCCGCGGGCGGCAAGCGGCGCATCCGCGATCTGTCGCGCACAGTCACGGCAGCGCTCGCCCTGAGCCGGGACACCGGCATGCCCATCGCTCTCGCGCCCCGCACTTCCGGCGCGGTCGCGCTGTATCTCGCGACGTCAGGGAGCTTCGATGTCCGCGCCGTCGTCCGGGGACACACCCTCCGCTCCACCGACGACGGCTGGGAGTTCGGAAAAGGACCCGCCATGGAAGACACCTCGACCCGGTTGGTCGCCTTCCTCTGCGGTGTCTCGCAGGAACCTCCGCGGCTCCACCGCCCCGGAGGTAGGCTCGGGGCATGACCGGGCTGCGTTGGGGAATTCTTGCGACGGGCAGCATCGCCCGCACTTTCACGAAAGACCTGCACGTCGCCGGACGTGAGATCGTGGCGGTCGGCTCTCGATCGGATGTGTCGGCCCGGGCGTTCGCCGAAGAATTCGGCATTCCGCACGCCCACGGGTCCTACGAGGCGTTGCTCGCCGACCCCGATGTCGACATCATCTACGTCGCGACACCCCACCCCGCCCACGCCGAGAACGCCCTCGCGATCATCGCCGCCGGCAAGCATGTTCTGGTCGAGAAGCCGTTCACCCTCAACGCGACGGAGGCCGCCGCCGTTCGCGATGCCGCCGCCGCGCGCGGTGTGCTCGTGCTCGAGGCGATGTGGACGCGCTACCTGCCCCACATGGTGCGGATTCGCGAGCTGATCGCCGACGGTGCGATCG
The DNA here is from genome assembly GCF_000582705.2 of Microbacterium sp. C448. Lineage (NCBI taxonomy): Bacteria > Bacillati > Actinomycetota > Actinomycetes > Micrococcales > Microbacteriaceae > Microbacterium > Microbacterium sp. C448. The sequence continues at coordinate 63 of NZ_HG779645.1, read as the reverse complement.
GTGAGGTGCGGGCGGTCTTCGCCGATCACACGCAGCAGATCTCCGATGACCCCGGTCACCGCC
>NZ_HG779644.1:0-609 GCF_000582705.2 Microbacterium sp. C448 | reverse complement strand
GGTGTGATCCGGCCGGGGCGCGGTGAAGTCGCGGTTCAGCAGGTCGCCGGCACGGACCCCGTCCTTGGCGGGGATCGTAGTGCGGGTGCCCTTGTCGCGACGGATTCCCGACAGCCCGAGCGAGCGCATGGCCCGGTCGACCGCGCCTCGCGACGCGCCGGGGATCGACGTGCGGCGGATCAGCGCGGTCATCTTCCGCCGCCCGTAGAGGCCCTCGGGAGTCAGCACGCGACGCATCGTCCCGTTGCGTTCGACAATGGTCCATGCCGCGGCGCGGACAGCGTCCTGGACCTGCGCGTCCGTGATCGTCCGCACTGCGACGATGCCTTGCCGGTGGGCTCGGTAGGTGCGCGCGGCGATCTTCACGCCCTGCGCTTGCAGGACCCGGATGATCGACTCGACCGCGTGACCTTCGGCTCTCATCGTGTCAATGAAGCCCAGCATCAACGGTTGCGGGGGTCGAGTTCCCCCGCGAAGAAAGTCGTCGCAGCTCTCAGGATCGCGACATCCTCCCGCAGACGACTGTTCTCGGCCTTGAGCCGCTTGATCTCGGCATGCTCGACGCTGGTGATCCCGTCGCGGGTGCCGTCGTCGATATCGGCTTGCAGC
>NZ_HG779643.1:0-17057 GCF_000582705.2 Microbacterium sp. C448 | reverse complement strand
GCACCCGCCCCCGCCGACTCGCCCGCGAGCATCCCCAGCGCGGCATCCGCGGCCTCCGTCGCGTCGGTCGCATCCGCAGGATCGAACTGACGCCTCCCGAACAGAGGCCGCCGATGCGGGTGCCGGGTCCCCAGCCCGGCACCCGCATCGCTTTACGAAATCGGTGGGCGGGGGACATCCGCTCGCAACACGACCCGACTTAGGCTGAGTCATGGCGCACTCAGACACCTCTCCCTTCGCGGGAGCCTCCGGCACGGTCGTCGCAATCGTCGGTACAGAATCGGCCGGGGCACTCGCCACTCTCGAGGGCATCCCCGGGGTGGAGACCCTCACGCTGCGGGACGCGGATCCCGCGATCGCCGCTCGCCGCATCACGGCGTGCAGCACGCCCTGGATCGTGCACGACGCAGATCCCCTCGAACATGTCGCGGCCGCGTGGGTCGAGCTCTACGAGGAACGCGCGACGCTCGGCACCCTCGAGGTCGAGGTCGAGACAGCTCTCGCCCACTTCGAGGAGGGCACCGCGCTCATGCCCGACTACTACATCGTCCTCGACCCGGACGCGGCGGACGGCACGTGGCGGCACTGGTGGTGCGGGGCCCTCGGCTTCCGGGCTCCCCGTCGTGTGCTTCCGGCGGCATCCCCCTCGACACCGCGCGACACGGCGATGCGGCGGATGCTCACAACTCTGCCGACCTCGCGCCCGTGGCCGGAGCCGATCTCGTGGCTGCCCGGGCTCGCGTTCGAGATCCCCGACCGCGTGGGGTTGCGGGATATCTAAACCGGGTCGGGAAGGGCCTGTCGGAGCTCCTCGAGCCACACCTGCGCATTGCCGTCCGAGGGGGCCCGCCAGTCGCCACGCGGCGAGAGCGACCCGGCGGCCGAAACCTTCGGTCCGTTCGGCAGCGCCGAGCGCTTGAACTGGGCGAACCCGAAGTAACGCTTCAGGAACACCTCGAGCCAGCGCACGATCGTCGGCAGGTCGTAGGCGACCCGGGCGTCGTCGGGGAATCCCGGGGGCCAGCCCGAGGCATCCGCATCGCTCCACGCTTCGGATGCGAGGAAGGCGATCTTGGAGGGCCGGAACCCGTAGCGAAGCACGTGGAAGAGCGTGAAGTCGTGCAGGGCGTAGGGGCCGACGAGCGACTCGGTCGACTGCGTCGCCCCGTCTGCATCCGCGGGCACGAGTTCGGGGCTGATCTCGGTATCGAGCACCGATTGCAGAACGGCGGCTTCGGCCGCATCCACGCCCTCACCCGCGGCGATGACCCAGCGGATGATGTGCTGGATCAGGGTCTTGGGTACGCCGGTGTTCACGGCGTAGTGGCTCATCTGGTCGCCGACGCCGTAGGTCGCCCAGCCGAGCGCCAGCTCGGACAGATCGGACGTACCGATGACGATCCCGCCGTTCTGGTTGGCGAGGCGGAAGAGGTAATCCGTGCGCAGGCCCGCCTGAACGTTCTCGAAGGTCACGTCGTAGACCGGCTCGCCGCCGCTGAAGGGGTGCCCGATCTTCTCGAGCATCTCGTTCGCCGCGTCGCGGATGTCGATCGTCTCGATCGAGGCGCCGACGGCCTCCGCGAGGGCGATCGCGTTGGACTTCGTGTGGTCGCTCGTCGCAAAGCCGGGCATCGTGTACGCCAGGATGTCGGAGCGCGGCCGGCCCATCCGGTCCATCGCGCGAGCGATGACGAGCAGCGCGTGCGTCGAGTCGATCCCGCCGCTGACGCCGATCACGGGCTTCGGATCGCCGATCGCGCTCAGCCGCTGAACGAGTCCCGTGACCTGGATGTTGAACGCCTCGTAGCAGTCCTGGGCGAGGCGCGCGGGGTCGTCGGGCACGAAGGGGAAGCGGTCGAGGGGGCGCCGGAGCCCCGTCTCGCCCGCGGGAACACCGAGCGTGAACGGAACCGTGACGAACGAGCCCGTGCGCGCGGCGTGGGTGCGCCGGTTGTCGTCGAACGTGCCCTGGCGGGCCCGGTCCTGGCGGATCCGGTCGAGGTCGACATCCGCGACCGAGCGACGCGGACCATCCGGAAAGCGTTCCGTCTCGGCGAGCAGTCCGCCGAGCTCGTAGATCATGGTCTGCCCGTCCCACGACAGGTCGTTGGTCGACTCGCCCTGGCCGGCCGCGGCGTAGACGTATGCCGACAGGCAGCGGAACGACTGAGCGCGACACAGGATGGCGCGCTCGTCGGCGCGGCCGATCGTGATGGGGCTACCCGAGAGGTTCAGCAGAACGGTCGCGCCCGCGAGCGCAGCTTCGGACGAGGGTGGGATCGGAACCCACACGTCCTCGCACACCTCGGCGTGCAGCACGAGCCCGGGCACGTCTTCGGCGTCGAAGAGCAGGTTCGGCCCGAACGGTGCCTCCATGCCACCGACCGAGATCCAGCGCGCATCCTCGCTCAGTTCGTCGCCCGCGGCATACCACCGGCGCTCGTAGAACTCGCGATAGGTGGGCAGGTACGACTTCGGCACGACGCCCAGCAGTTCACCGCCGTGGATCACCACGGCGCAGTTGTACACGCGGTTGCGGTGCCGCAGCGGCGCACCCACGACGAGCACGCTCATCAGATCGCGGGATGCCTCGACCAGGCGCGCGATCGCGGCCTCGGTCGCATCCAGCAGGGCGTCCTGAAGCACGAGGTCTTCGATCGCGTACCCGGTCAGGCAGAGTTCGGGGAAGACGGCGACCGCGACGGCATCGGCGTGGCACTCGCGGGCCGTCGTCAGCACGGCCTCCGCGTTCGCTGCGGGGTCACCGATACGCACCGGGATCGTGCACGCCGCCACGCGCGCAAAACCGTGGCGATAGGCGTTGCGGAACGGAAGGCCGGCGGTCATCACCCCAGTTTGGCACCTTAGAGTTGTCAGGATGAGTACGGCACCCCCGGAAGAGCCCCCGCGCACGCAGGAGATAAAGCTCACCGACCGTCATCGTTGGCGTGCCTACTGGGTCTGTGTCGGTGTCGCCGCGCTCACGATCCTCGACCTGAGCAAGGTCAACGTGGCCCTGCCCTCGATCGAGAAGGCGTTCGGTGCCGGATCGACCGAGCTGCAGCTCGTCGTCTCGGGATACGTGCTGGCCTTCGGTCTGGCGCTCGTTCCGATGGGGCGTCTCGGCGACCAACGTTCCCGACGGGTCCTGTTCATCGTCGGCCTGTCCCTCTTCACCGTAACGAGTCTTGCCTGCGCCCTCGCGCAGGACGTGACCTTCTTGCTCGTCGCGCGTCTCATCCAGGGTGTCGCGGCCGGCATCCAGATGCCGCAGGTCCTCGGTCTGATCCAGCAGCTGTTCCGCGGGGCGGAGCGCGGCAAGGCCTTCGGCCTGTTCGGGGCGAGCATCGGCATCGCGACGGCCTTCGGCCCCACGCTCGGCGGCTTGGCGATTGCGATCGGCGGTCCGACCGACGGATGGCGCGGCATCTTCTGGATGAACGTTCCCCTCGCGCTCATCGCGATCGCGGCGGCGATCTGGCTGCTGCCGGCGACGCGGACGAAGTCCCGGCGAAAGCTCTCCCTCGACCCGGTCGGCATCCTGCTCTTCGGGCTCGCGGTCATCTCGCTGCTGTGGCCGTTCCTGTTTACGACGGGTTCGCCGAGCGATGACCCGAACCGGTGGTGGCTGCTCGTGCCATCCGTTCTCTTCATCGGGGCGTTCATCGTGTGGGAGCGCGCGTACGAGGCTCGGGGTCATCAGCCGCTCGTGCCTCTCGGACTGTTCGGGGTGTCGTCATACCGCAACGGAACGGTCTTGGCGACGGCCTACTTCGCCGCGCTTCCGGCATTGTTCTTGCTCACGACGCTGTTCCTGCAGACCGGCGTCGGGCTCGAGCCGGTCTTCGCGGGCATGGTCACGATCGGATTCGCGCTCGCGAGCGCGCTGACGTCGTGGTTCGGCGGCCTCTGGGTCAACCGCATCGGCCGCCCCCTCGTCGTATGGGGGCTCGCGATCATGCTCGTGAGCACGGCGGGCCTCGTCGTCACCGCGCTCTACGTCCCGTCGGGCGCGATCATCTGGGTCATGGCGGCCATCATGATCGTCGCCGGTGCGGGCGGAGGCCTCGTCGTCTCACCCAACCAGACGCTCGCCCTCGCCAATATCCCCCCCAAGCGCGGTGGACTCGCGGGCTCTGTCGGGCAGCTCGGTCAGCGCATCGGAACATCGATCGGCACCGCGATCGCCCTCGCCTTCTTCTACGCGACGGTCTACAGCGAGACCGACACCGCGCCGACCATCGTCGTCTACCACGACGCGTACGCGATCGGAATGGTCACGGTCGGTGTCGGACTCGCACTCGCCTTCGTGATCTCGCTCGTGGACCTGACGGCACGCGCCAAGTCGAAGTAGCTCGCCGGGCCGCTGTCCGAGGCCGCGGGTAGGGTCGCAGACGGAGAGGGTCCCGTGCGTTATATCGAGAACGAAGGCCGGCTGGTCACGAGCGCGAGCGACCTCAAAGCCGCGTCGGAATGCGAGTTCGCGTGGGTGCGGGCGATCGATGCCCGCCTCGGTCGTGTCCCTCAAGTCGTCGAGCCTGAAGACCTGACGCTCGAGCGGGCGGCGCGACTGGGCGATCGCCACGAGCAGCGGGTGCTGGATGAGTATCTGGCGGACGATCCGGATGGCGTGGCCACCATCGAGCAGGTCTCGTCGGGCGATGCTTTGGCGCTGGCAGAAGCCGTTCGGCTCACGAATGCGGCGCTCGCCGACCCATCCGTGCGGATCATCTATCAAGCGGCGTTCGCGACCCGTGACTTCGTCGGTTTCGCCGACTTCCTGGTTCGCGACGAGAACGGTCGCTGGCTGGTGCAAGACACCAAGCTCGCCCGCCGGGCGCGGGTCACCGCCCTCATGCAGCTGGCGGCATACGTCGAGCGTCTCGACGATCTGGGTGTCGAGCGCTCGGATCGCGTCGAGTTGCTGCTCGGCGACCGCACCACGAGTTCACACCTCGTCGACGACATCCTGCCCGTCTACCGGCTGCGCTACGCGCGCCTGATCGAACTGATCGAGAGCCGTCAGGTCGAGCTGGGTGCGGGGGGAGCGCCGACCGCGTGGGGGGACGACCGGTACTTCGCCTGCGGTCGATGCGCGACCTGCCAGATCGAGGTCGAGGCATCCCGCGACCTGCTCCTCGTCGCGGGCATGCGGCCGCTGCAGCGCACGAAGCTTCGGGCGGCGGGCATCCGCACGCTGGACGACCTCTCGGTCGCGCAGACGCCGCCTTCGACCCTGAACGCGGACGTCTTCGGCCTTCTGCGGACGCAGGCGCAGCTGCAGCGTGCGTCCGAGATCGCCGCGACCGACGCGCCTGACGCCGTCCCTGCGCCGGTGTATAGCGTCGTCGACCGTGCGGGACTCGCGGCGCTGCCCCCGGCCGACCCGGGTGACCTGTTCTTCGACTTCGAGGGCGACCCGCTCTACACAGAGGGAACGGGGACGGGAACGGGAACGGGCACGGGCGCGAGTACCGGCACGGAGTGGGGCATCGACTACCTGTTCGGCTGGGTCGACGAGAGCGAGACGTTCTCACGCCTCTGGGCGCACTCTTTCGCGGAAGAACGCTTGGCGCTCCAGCGCTTCCTCGACTTCGTGGATGTGCACCGCGCGGCTCATCCCGGCATGCACATCTACCACTACGCCCCCTACGAGCCCACTCATCTGCTCGCGATGGCTGCGCGCCACGGCACAGGCGAGGCGCAGGTCGATCGGTTGCTTCGCGACGGGGTCTTCATCGACCTCTACCCGATCGTGCGTCGTGCCCTGCGCGTCGGGTCGCGGTCGTACTCGATCAAGAAGCTCGAGCCTCTGTACATGGGGGACGAAACGCGTCAGAGCGACGTACAGCGCGGCGACGAGTCGATCGTCCGCTACGTCGAAGCCCGGATGCTTCAGGATGCGGGCGACGACGAGGGTGCGCGGGCGATTCTCGATGACATCGCCGACTACAACCGCTACGACTGCGTCTCGACCCGTCGCCTGCGCAACTGGTTGCGCGACCGCGCCGACGAACTCGGGATCGTCGCCACCGCCGACCCCGAACCCGACGCCGCCGGTTACGAACCCTCGCCGCGCGCCGTCGCGCTCATCGCGCTCGCCGAGTCGGCCGATGGCGAGGATGCCGCGGCCCTCCGCCTCGGATCGGCCGCGATCGACTACTACCCGCGCGAGGCGAAGAGCTACTGGGCGACGCACTTCCTGCGCCTGCGCGAGCCCGTATCGGTGTGGGAGCAGAGTCGCGATGTCGCGGTCTTGGATGCGTCGCGCTGTGAGGTCGTCGAGGACTGGCACCGTGCCGAGGGGCACCGGGTCGATCGACGCATCCTGCGCCTGCGCGGCGAACTCGCTCCCGGCACGCGCCTCTCGCCCGGAAGCGAGCCGTTCCTGCTTTACGAGCTGCCCGCGCCCTTCGTCTTCGAGGCATCGCCGCGGTGGTTGCATGCCGATCACCGCGGTCGCGTGGTGGAAGAGTTGGAGGACGGCGCGATCATCGAGGAGCGCGCTCGGGGCGGATTCACCTGGGGCGAACTCCCCATCGCGATCACGCCGGGCTCGCCGCCGCGTGCCCTGTCGCAGCAGGTCGCGATCGACGAGTGGGCCGACCGCGTGATCGCCGCGAGCCCCGCTTTCCCGACCGATGCGGCGACCGACCTGCTGCGCCGTCGCCCGCCACGCCTGCGTGCGGGGCACCCGGTTGCCGCCGATCCGACAGATCCCGTTCCCGCGATCGTCGCGACGCTGCGCGACCTCGATCGCAGTTACCTCGCCGTACAGGGCCCACCGGGCACCGGAAAGACGTACGTCGGCTCGCACGTGATCGAGCATCTGGTGCGCGAGCACGCGTGGAAGATCGGTGTCGTCGCGCAGTCGCACGCCGTCGTCGAGCACATGCTCGATCGGATCATCGACGCGGGTGTACCCGCCGCGCGGGTCGGCAAGGCGCCGAAGGACGATTCCGTGCCGGTGCGGTTCACCCCGCTGCAGAAGAACGGCGTCGCGGCGTTCGCGGACGAGCACGCCCAGGCGGGGTTCGTGGTCGGCGGCACGGCGTGGGACTTCAGCCACGAGGGCCGCTTCCCCCGCGGTTCGCTCGATCTGCTCGTGATCGACGAGGCCGGGCAGTTCTCCCTCGCCTCCACCATCGCGGTCTCGGTTGCAGCGCAACGCCTGCTCCTGCTGGGTGACCCCCAGCAGCTGCCGCAGGTCAGCCAGGGCACCCATCCCGAACCCGTCGACACGTCGGCGCTCGGATGGATCATGGATGGTTCCGCGGTGCTGCCCGACGCTTTCGGGTATTTCTTGCCCGAGAGTCGGCGGATGCATCCGCTCGTCGCCCTGCCCGTGTCGAACCTGTCGTACGCCGGGCGGCTGGCCTCACACCGCTCCGCAGCGCTCCGATCCATCGATGGCGTCGAGCCGGGCCTTCATCGGGTTCCGATCGAGCATCACGGCAACGCCACGGCATCGGTCGAAGAGGCGGCTGCAGTCGTGGATCTCGTGCGTGGGCTGATCGGCACGTCGTTCACCGATCTCGCGCGAGACGGCGGAGAACCCCGGTTAGTCGCCCCGCGGCTGCTCACGGGGGATGACATCATCATCGTCACGCCCTACAACGCACAGGCGGCGACCGTGTTGGCCGCCCTCGCTGAGGCGCAGTTGCCGCCCGTCCGCGTCGGAACGGTCGACAAGTTCCAGGGGCAAGAGGCCGCTGTGTCGATCGTTTCGCTCGCCGCATCGTCGGGGCGGGATGCGCCCCGTGGACTCGAGTTCTTGTTGCTCGCGAACCGTCTGAACGTCGCGATCTCGCGCGCCGAAGTGGCCGCGTTCCTCGTCTATTCGCCGGGCTTGCTCGACGATCTGCCGCACACCCCCGAGGGTGTGGCCCGGCTCAGTGGCTTCGCGCGGCTGGTGGAAGATCCAGGCGCTTCGTCAGCCCGACCACGGCGGCCGTGACCAGATCGTCGACGGGCAGGCTCGCATCGACGGCGAAACCCCCCTCGTCGGCGTCGAGGGGTTCGAGCGTTGCGAGCTGGGAGGCGAGCAGAGAAGCGGGCATGAAGTGGCCCTCACGCGCCCCGGCGCGGATGGCGAGAACGTCCGCGGGGGCATCGAGATGCACGAACACCGCGCCGGGTGCGGTGGTGCGGATGGCGTCACGGTAGCGCCGCGCGAGAGCGGAACAGGCGATCACCGCGCCGCCGGACTGTTCGGCCAGCGCCATGCCCACCCGCCCGAGCCACGGCATCCGCTCGATATCGGTCAACGGGATACCCGCCGCCATCGACGCGACCGCGGCCGCATCGTGCAGGTCGTCCGCATCCAGGAAGGGGATACCGAGGCGTTCGGCGAGGGCTGAGCCCACGGTCGACTTACCGACGGCCGAGACCCCCGTGACCACGATCCGTGCGGGTACGGAATGCTCGGACGACGGCTCTGTCGGGGCGCTCATCCCTCCACGTTATCGCGGGCCCGTGATCGGTACCCGCCACGCCGAAACGCGATCCTCCAGCGCCGCTGTGCCCGGATCCGCCACACTGATCGCATGAAAACCCGAATCCTGGCCCTTGCCGCCGCTGCCGTGTTCGCCTCGTTCGCCCTCGCGGGCTGCTCGTCCTCGGGGGATGACAGTGAAGTCATCGCCCCCGTCATCATGTCCGCCGAAGAGCTGCAGGGCGCGAGCGTCGAACTGCGCGTGGGCCAAGGCCTCGACATCACGACGGGCGACCTGGCGGAAGACAGCTACTCGGCCGAGATCGCCGACTCGTCGATCGTGAGCTTCTCGAAGGGTGGCGAGCGCGATGGCGCGACGTTCAACCCGGGGCTCATCGGCGAGGCTGTCGGCGAGACCGAAGTCACCCTCACGAACGAACAGGGCGGCATTCAGCCGGTCGAGTTCACCGTGACGGTGACCGAGTAGGACTTAGACGGTTCCGTACAGTCGATCGCCCGCGTCGCCGAGTCCCGGAACGATGTAGCCCTTTTCGTTGAGCCGCTCATCGAGCGCGCCCAGCACGAGGGTCACATCGCGTCCGGCGACTTGGCGCTCGATCGCCGCGACACCCTCCGGGGCTCCCAGCAGGCAGATCGCGGTGACGTCCTGTGCGCCGCGGTTGAACAAGAACTCGATGGCGGCTCCCAGAGATCCGCCCGTTGCCAGCATGGGGTCGAGCACGAAGCACTGGCGATCGCTGAGATCGTCCGGCAGTCGCTCGGCGTAGGTCGAGGGCTCGAGTGTCTCTTCGTTGCGGACCATACCCAGGAACCCGACCTCGGCGGTCGGCAGAAGCGTGACCATGCCCTCGAGCATCCCGAGACCCGCGCGGAGGATGGGAACGACGAGCGGACGCGGGTCGCCGATCCGCACACCCATGGTCGTCGTTACCGGAGTCTGGATCTCGACCTCTTCGACCCGGACGGCGCGGGTCGCCTCGTAGGCGAGCAGCGTCACCAGCTCGGAGGTGAGTTGACGGAACACCGGCGAGGGGGTGCGCTTGTCGCGCAGCACCGTCAGCTTGTGGGTGATGAGGGGATGATCGGCGACATGCACACGCATAAACACAGGCTACCGAGTCGTATGCTCGGGGCGTGACCGTCGCAGCCCCGGGCAACTCGCCCGCCGACTCCACCGCCATGGCTCGCGCGCTCGCGCTCGCGGCCGAGGCGGGTGCCGCGGGCGACGTCCCGGTGGGGGCGGTCGTGACGGATGCCGCGGGCGTCATCATCGCCGAGGGCCGCAACGAACGCGAGTTGACGGGGGACCCGACCGCGCATGCCGAGGTGCTGGCTCTTCGCCGAGCTGCCGAGGTCGCGGGGTCGTGGAACCTCGAGGGTCATTCGCTCGTTGTGACGCTCGAACCCTGTGTGATGTGCGCGGGCGCGCTGTTGCAGGCCCGGATCTCGCGCGTCGTCTTCGGGTCGTGGGACGACAAGGCGGGCGCCGCGGGTTCTGTCTACGACGTCGTCCGCGATCGGCGGTTGCCCTACCGCGCCGAGGTCGTCGGGGGAGTCGCGGCCGAAGAATCCGCTGCGCTGCTCGGGACGTTCTTCGAAACGCGCAGGATGTCCGGCTCGAGGTAGACGACGCGCGCGGCGGGAACTGCGGCTCGCACCCGAGCCTCGATCGCATCGATCGTGGCCGCAACCTCACCGAGCGTCTGGTCGGCGGGGAAGGCCAGCTTCGCGGCGACCATCAACTCATCGGGTCCGAGGTAGAGCGTCTTGACGTGGATCACGGAGACGGGCGCATCGCCGGACTCCAGAGCCCGCACGATCGCGGTGTGGTCGCCTTCGTTGGCGCTCTCGCCGACCAGCAGGCTCTTGGTCTCGATGCCGAGGGTGATCGCCACGACGATCAGCAGCGTGCCGATCATCAGGGTGCCGAGTGCGTCGAACAGCGGGTCACCCGTGATGGCGGTCAGGCCGACGCCCAGCAGCGCGAACACGAGACCGATCAGCGCCGCGACATCCTCGAGCAGAACGACGGGCAACTCGGGTGCTTTCGCGTGACGGATGAATCCGATCCACGACTCGCCCTTGGCGCGCACCAGGTTGCTTTCGCGGACGGCGGTGCGGAGCGAGAAGGACTCAAGTCCGATCGCGATGACCAGAACGACGAGGGGAATCCAGAGGTTCGTCACCTCATGCGGATCGATGAGCTTCTCGACGCCCTCGTAGATCGAGAACAAGCCACCGACGGAGAACAGGATGATCGACACGACGAACGCGTAGACGTATCGTTCGCGCCCGTAGCCGAACGGATGCTCCTGGTCGGCTTTCTTGCGCGCCTTCCGGCCGCCGAGCAGCAGCAGGATCTGATTACCCGAGTCGGCGAGGGAGTGGATGCCCTCGGCGAGCATGGACGCCGACCCGGAGAAGAACCACGCGACGAACTTCGCCAGGGCGATGCCGAGGTTTGCGAGGAATGCGGCGATGATCGCCTTTCCTCCGCCGGATGCACTCACGAGGCGCGCCCTTTCAGTCCGCGGACTTCAGGATGATCGCCTCGGTGGGAGGCGCGGGGTCGGCGGGCTGGTCGACGTAGCCGATCACGCGCAGCAGAGCGCGGCGCACCTCGGCGGGGCGTTCGAGGTGCGGGGTGTGGCCCACGCCCTCGAGGGCGATCTCGGTGACGCTGCCACCGCGGTCGGCGTAGCGCGCGAGGACGTCGCGCGTCTGCGAGACCATCGGCTGGGCCGGCGCGACCTCGGCGCCCGGCCAGTCGGGGATGATGCCGGCCTCGCCCAGATAGCCCGCGTCGAAGAACGACGTGTCCGAGACGATCGCGTCGTCCTCACCGTGGATCCAGAGGATCGGCGGCTTGGGGTCGAGGTTGACGATGTTCGAGACGTCGAAGTAGCGCGGCGCCAGGGCATTCATCACACCGATCGCCCCGGCCGCGAAGCCGGGCCAGTTCTGGGACGCGACGGTCTCGCCGGGGTAGTTGCCCGTTGCGGTCGAGGTCGAGAGCATCGACTCGACCCACGTGTCCTCATGCTCGGATGTGTAGCCCGGGGCGACATAGGCCGCGCGGAAAACGCTTCGGGGCGAGGTGGGGGCATCGGTCGACGTATCGCCCGCGATCAGTCGCTCCACGAAATCGGGGTTCGCAACACCCGCGCCCGCTCCGGCGTCATCGTCCGTCAAGCGGGTGCCGTCGCGTCGCGTTCCCCCGAATCCGAAGGGCGATATCGGCGATTCGAGGGTCAGGCTCAGCGCCGGATGTTCGAGCGCGTACTGCATCACAACCGCTGCGCCCAGGGCCCAGCCCACGAGGTGTGCCGGTGTCGCCTCGAGCAGTTCGAGGGTTACGTGCAGGTCGTCACTGAAATCGCGCACCCCGCGGGTGGCGTCGACAGGGGCGTTCTCGGTCGCACCGAATCCGCGCAGGTCGACCGCGATGATCCGCAGATCCGGCGGCAGGTCCTGCATCAGTTCCTGCCAGATCAGGCTCGACGACACCTGCCCGTGGACGAACACCAGGGTGCGCTCGGGAACGGTGGTCGCTTCGTCACCTACGCGCTCGAGAATGTTCACCGTGAGTCTCGGGGTCTCGATCTGACGTGCGGTGATTCCGTCCATGATCGCCATGATGTCCCTCTTCTCGGTGCCATCTCAGTGCCCGTGCGCAGGGCTCTGTTACCTCGCCGATCCTAGTCCGGCCCTCATAGGATGACCTGATGGTCGACCACGAAGAATCCGCCCGTCCGCTTCCGTCCGTCGCCATTCTCGGGGCCGGTTCGATGGGCGGTGCGATCCTCTCCGGACTGCTCGCCTCGGGTACAGCGATCAAGGGCGGCGTCACGGTGACGAACCGGTCGCGTGAGAAGGCCGCGGCGCTCGCGGAGCTCGCGGGTGTGACCTCGATCGCCCTCGCCGACGACTCCGACGGAAACCTGTGTGCCGTCCGAGACGCCGACATCGTTCTGGTCGGGGTGAAGCCCGCCATGGTGCCCGCGCTGCTCGCCGAGATCGCCCCCGCGTTACGTCCGGGTGCGGTTGTGGTGAGCCTGGCGGCCGGTGTCACGCTCGCGACCTTCGCCGAGGTGCTCGGCGGTGAGGTCGCGGTGATCCGCTCGATGCCCAACACCCCGGCTGTGGTTCGCCAGGCCGTGACCGGTATCGCGTCGGGCAGTGCCGTGACCCCCGAGCAGGTCGACGCCGTGCGACGCCTGTTCGAAACGGTGGGCGTCGTCGTCGAGGTGCCCGAGGACCAGATCGACGCCCTCGGGACGATCTCGGGGTCAGGGCCCGCCTACGTCTTCCTCCTCATCGAAGAATTCACTCGGGCGGCGATCGCGCGGGGCTTCGGGGAGAGCGAGGCGCGCCTGCTCGCCGAGCAGACGTTCATCGGTGCCGGCGCGCTCCTTGCGGCGACGGGCGAGAACCCGGCCGAGCTGCGACGGCGGGTGACGAGTCCTGGTGGCACGACCGAGCGGGCAATCGCGGTGTTGCAGGATGCCGAGCTCGGCACTGTCTTCACGCGCGCGACCGACGCGGCTCTGGCGCGCTCTCGCGAACTGGCCGAGGGGAACTGAGGCGAGGGATCGGGCTCAGCGGTCGAGCGACGCGAAGCGCTCGATGTCGCTGTTGGTGCCCGAGACGATGATCAGGTCGTGGTTCGTCACGACCGTCTGTGCTTCGGCATAGCGGAATGGTTTGCCGGGGCTCTTCACGCCGACGACCGTCACGTTGTACTTCGTCCGCACGCCCGACTGGTTCAGGCCCACCCCGCGGATGAACCGGGGCGGGTACATCTTGGCGAGCACGAAGTCGTCGTCGAAGCGGATGAAGTCGAGCATCCGTCCGCTCACGAGGTGGGCGACACGTTCACCAGCCTCGCGCTCGGGGTAGATGACGTGGTTTGCGCCCACACGGGCGAGGATCTTGCCGTGCGACTGCGAAACCGCCTTCGCCCAGATCTGCGGGACCTTGAGGTCGACGAGGTTCGCGGTGATGAGGACGGATGCCTCGATGCTCGAGCCGACCGCCACGACCGCGACCTGGAAGTCGGCGGCACCGATCTGGGTGAGGGCGTCGATGTTGCGCGCGTCGGCCTGCACCGTGTGCGTGACCCGCTCGGACCACTTCTGCACCAGGTCGAGGCTCTCGTCGATCGCGAGCACCTCGCGGTCGAGCCGGTCTAGTTCGCCCGCGCAGGCGGCTCCGAATCGACCGAGTCCGATCACCAGGACGGGCGCGTCACCGCGGATCTGCTCAACCAACGATGGGCCTTTCCACGGGCAACGAATAGAGCTGCGAACGGGATGTCGCGGCCACCGCCGCGGCGAGAGTCACTGTACCAATGCGGCCCATGAAGATGGTGAGGGCCATGACGTAGGCGGCGGGATCGGGAAGCTCGGCCGTCAGGCCCGTCGACAGCCCCACGGTGGCGAAGCCCGAGATGACGTCGAAGAGCACCTCCGCGATCGGAGCCTTCGTCATCTGCGCGATCGTGATGGTCGACAGTGCCACGATCGTCGCGCCCCACGCGACGACCGACAGCGCGACCCTCTGCACGTCGCTCGGGATGCGGCGGCCGAACGCCTCCACCGACACGCGCCCCTTGGCCTCCGACCAGACGGCCAGGGCGAGTACGGCGAGCGTCGTGACCTTGATACCGCCGGCTGTCGAGGCCGAGCCGCCGCCGACGAACATCAGCATGGACCCGACGACGAGCGACGACCCGTTGAGCTCGCCGATGTCGACGACCGAGAAGCCGCCGGAGCGCGTCATGGCCGAGAGGAAGAAGGCCTGGAAGACCGTGTCCCCGGCGTCCATCGATCCGAAAGTCCCCGGGTTCTGGAACTCGAGTCCGAGGAAGGCGACCGCGCCCGCGACGAACAGCAGCATCGTCGTGATGAGCGTCAGCTTGACGTGGAGGGACCACTTCTTGACGTGCCAGAGGTGCTTCGACAGGGCGTAGATGACGGGGAACCCGATACTGCCGAGGAAGACCCCCATCATCAGGATCGTGAGCACGAGGTAGTCGTCGGCGAACGGCGTGAGGCCCCCGGGGTTGGGGGTGAAGCCCGTGTTCGTGAACGCCATCGCGGCGTAGAACGGCGCCTCCCACAGGGCGTCGAGGGGAGCGACATTCGCGAGTAGCAGTGCGGGGTAGAGCAGAGCGGCGATCACGGCTTCGATCACGAGCGTCGAGATCGCGACGGTGATCAACAGCTGCCCGACCTCCCCCAGACGGACCGTCTGGCCCTCGTTCACGGGGCCGCCGTGGGCCCGCATCGGGTTGGTGTCGCTCGCCGCGATCAGCTTGGCGCGCAGCCCGAGGCGCTTGGAGATGATGAGGCCGAGGAGAGAGGCGAGCGTGAGCACGCCCATCCCACCGATGTTGACCCCGAGGAAGATGATCGCCTTGCCGATCGGAGACCAGTACGTGGCGATGTCCACGACCGTCAGGCCGGTCACACAGATCGTCGAGACGGCGGTGAACAGGGCATCGACGAGAGGCGCCTGCCGACCGCTCGCGGATGCGGCGGGAAGCGACAGTAACGCGGTGAAGATCAGGATGAGCGATGCGAAGACGAGGATCGCGAAACGTGCGGGCGAGGAGGTGGTGAAGTCCCGTAGCAACTGCCCGATCGAGGCGAACACCTGTCTGCCCGACGGTCTCGTGGCCGACGAGTTCGATTGACTGCTCGCCTGCCCGCTCGACCGATTGCTCGACCGTTTGCTCAACAATGGCCGCATCCTCGCCATGCAGCCGCCCCCTTCGCGCAGAACCTCCATCATGGTACTCGGGCCCTCGCGCGGCTAACCTATGGGGATGGCGGACATCTTCGACGTGATCGCGGACGGCACACGGCGGGAGATCCTGCAGATCCTGCTCTCTCGTTCTTCCTCGGGGGACGGTGGCACGAGCGTCTCGCAGATCGTCCACGAGCTCGGTGTGAGCCAGCCGACCGTGTCCAAGCACCTGAAGGTGCTGCGCGAAGCAGACCTTGTGACGGTGCGCGAGGAGGGTCAGCACCGCTACTACAGCCTGCAGAGCACCCCCCTCGAGACCGTCGACGACTGGCTCGTGCCCTTCTTCATCGACGAAGCGGACGGCGAGGAGATCGTGCGGATCGGGTCAAGCGCGCTGCCCGAACCTGCCGCTCAGGCGGCCGAGTTCGTGGGTCGCGCTGCCGCATCCGCCAAGCACGCGGTGACCTCCGCGTTCCGCCGTCGCACCTGACCCGCGCGCGCCTCTCGCAGCACGGTTCCCACTCGTCCCACGAGTCACACGGGTTTACACGCGCCTCTCGCGCCCCTAGAGTGTGCTGAGCGTTCGCGTTTGGGGAGAAAGTGGGGCGGTCACATGGCCGAATTGCCGGACATGCGGTTCTTGACCGTTGCCGAGGTTGCCGAGATCATGCGCGTCTCGAAGATGACGGTCTACCGTCTCGTTCACGCGGGTGAGCTTCCCGCCGTCCGCTTCGGCCGGTCGTATCGGGTTCCCGAGCAGGCGGTGACGGAGGCCCTGAGTCGTCCTCTCGAGTTCGGCCGGCCCATCGCCGACGCCGGCTGACTGGTAGGCTATTTCGAAGGCTCTGTTCGCAGAGCCTGTTCCCGGGCCCTCCGCACGCATCGCGGACGGGGCCCACCCCTGACATAGTGAGGTCCTTCCGTGGGTTCTGTCATCAAGAAGCGCCGCAAGCGCATGGCGAAGAAGAAGCACCGCAAGCTGCTTCGTAAGACTCGCCACCAGCGCCGCAACAAGAAGTAAGCGGCTCGGGGACTCCGGTTCCCACACGCCGAGCGCCTGTCCCCTGGACGGGCGCTTCGTGTTTGTGCTCGGCAGCAGTCATCCGTTCATCTCGAGGCGAGGGGCCCCGGTCATGAAGTCGATAACCGTTCAGCAGCTGCACGATCGGGGCGATGTCCCGCTGATCGACGTGCGCGAGGAAGACGAGTTCGCCGCCGGGCACGTCCCCGGTGCCGTGAACCTGCCGATGTCGAAGATCGGCGATCTGCTCGACCAGCTGCCGGCGGAGCCGTTCGACGTCATCTGCCAGGCCGGGGGCCGTTCGGCGCGGGTCGTCGAGGCGCTCGAAGCGCGCGGTTACGAGGCGACGAACGTCGAAGGCGGCACCGGCGAATGGATCGCGGCGGGGTACCCGACCGAGAAGTGACGATCGCGTTGAGCGAGACCTGATCAAAAGCTGATCCGACGCTATCCACAGCGTCGCCGAGGCGTGGGAATCCGTGCCTAGGATGATTTCGTGCCCACAATCACCGTGATCGGCAAACCCGACTGCCACCTCTGCGATGTCGCAGAAGGGGTCGTCGAACGCGTGCTCGCCGATCTACCTGAGCGTGTCGCATCCCGCATCGAGGTGATCGAGTCATCCATCGCCGACGACCCCGATCTGTATGCGAAGTGGTGGGAGAAGATCCCCGTGGTTCTCATCGACGGGCAGCTGCATGCGCATTGGCGGGTCGCACCCGACCGCCTGCGTGAGGCTCTGCTGGACGCCAGCGACAAGAAAGTCGCCGGCGCCCGTGCGGATGCCGAGGAAGTAGCCCTCTAGGTGCGTGGGTCAGATCCTTCCGTTAA
>NZ_HG779642.1:0-13264 GCF_000582705.2 Microbacterium sp. C448 | reverse complement strand
CACGCCATCGGCGGACATGAAACGGTTCCTCCGGGCGCGGGATCAGCACTGCCGGTTCCCGGGATGTCGGCAACCCGCACATCGGTGTGATCGGGACCACACCCTCGACTACGCGTTGGGGGGCGAGACCAGCGTCTGCAACCTGGCGTGCCTCTGCAAACGACACCACATTCTCAAGGGCGAAACGGCGTGGACGGTCCGCCAACTCGGCGGCGGAGTTCTGGAATGGACCTCACCCGGCGGCCACGTCTACATCGACAGACCACCCCCGGTCATCCACTTCATCCCGGACCCCGATCCGCCCCCGTTCTGAGGCCCGCCCGGTCGTGTGGCACGAGCCACGTCGACGTGTTTGCCGGGCGCGGCTCACCTGCGGGACGGTCACGAAACCTTGCATCCGCGTGGGGGCGGTTTCGCTGACCAGGGGTTTGGTCAGGGCCGGAGGTGGTGCGATAGGTCGCGGGGTCGCGCGCGGATCGGCAGTCGCCGTCGGCTTTCGATTAGGAGGGGGAGGGCGACCCACGTCCCGGTAACCTGAACGGATGGCCGACGTGGTGGGACTCATCGCTGAGGTCTTCACGTGGATCGGCGTGCTCGGTGCGATGGGCCTGGCATTTCTCGCTCTCGTCGCGCGCATCGCGGACGGAAGCTGGGCCCCGACTCGCGCGGTCGTGGAGCACACAGATGACGGCTCCCTGGTTCGCTGGTTCGACGATCAGGGGGCGATCAACGAGGCCGCGCTGACGGCGCACGACCTGGAGACCATTGGCCAGAGGGACATGGCCGACATCGAGTACCGCGTGGGATGGCACAACCGCATGCGTCTGTCGAAGGGATCCGCCCTCGTCCGTGCGCTCGTGCGCCTGTCGTTCCTGATGGTGGGGGTGGCGGCGCTTGCGTTCGCGGCGGGCTGGATCGCGCTGATACTCGAGGGGTGAGCGGGCACGTGCCAAGCTGGAGTCGTGAAGACCATCCAACTGCGCACGTACACGATCGTCGACGGAGAGTTCGACGCCTTCCTCGAGTGGTGGAAGGAATGGATGCCCCGGGTGCGGGCCGCCGCCGGATTCGGGATCGAGTTCGCCTACGCCGTGCGCGAGTCGAACCAGTTCGTCTGGGCCGTGAGCATCGAGGGTGACGAGGCGGCTTTCCTCGAACTCGAGAGCACCTACATGGCGTCCGAGGGTCGCGCCGAGGCATTCGCGGGAGTGCCGCAGCGTGTTGCCGTGAGCAAGGTGGGTTTCGTCGAGGCCCTGGCCTGACACTCGCCTGACCTCCGCCGGAGAAGTACTCGGCGCTACGCTCGGGGGATGACCAAGGCGCTGTTCATCGTCGATGTCCAGAACGACTTCACCGAGGGGGGCGCCCTCGGCGTGGACGGGGGCGACGCCGTCGCCGCGAAGATCACGGAGTATCTCGACGCGTACGGCGACGACTACGACCTCATCGTCGCCTCACGCGACTGGCACGATCCGCATAACGATAACGGCGGACACTTCCATACCGAACCCGACTATATCGAGACCTGGCCGGTGCACTGCGTCTCCGGCACAGAAGGTGCCGAGTATGACCCCGAGTTCGACACCTCGCGCGTCACCCACCACGTCAAGAAGGGCCAGGGCATCCCGGCCTACTCGCTGTACGAGGGGACGACCGACGACGGCAGCCGGGTCGCCGAGCTCATCGAATCGCACGGGGTGACCGAGGTGGATGTCGCGGGCCTCGCAACCGACTACTGCGTGCGAGCCTCGGCGCTCGACGCGATAGCGCACGGGCGTCGGGTGCGGATCCTGACCGACCTGGTCGCGGGCGTCGCACAGGAGACGAGCGCGGCGGCCCTCACCGAGCTGGAACGCGCCGGAGCCGAACTGGCGTGAGCGCGGACACCCGTGCGCCCGCGGCACGGAGGCGGCGCCGCACCACTCTCATCGTTGCGCTGGGAGTGATGGTGGCGGTGTATTTGGTTTCCGTCCTGCTCTACGCGGTAGGTGGACAAGTCACGGATGCCGAGGGTGACGAGCCCGAAAAGTGGGATGTGAAACTCTCGGTCGTGCCGCAATCTGTCGACGCCGTGCGCGACCGAGTGACAATGCAGATCGACGTCATCGAAGCGGGCCCCGCGGGTGACGGCTTCGTTCTGAACGAGACACTCGGCGTGTTGATCAGCGGAGCCGACGGCGACCGGATGATCGAATTCGGGTCGAGCGGTGTGGCATCGCCGGTCGCGGTCGAGCTGGTGACCGACGGTGTGGTCGAACGGTGGCCGTTCGACTCGCACGTGGGCGAGACCTCGATCATCGCGTATCGAGTGGTTGACGGAGAGCCCGAAGCGCTCCGGACCTGGGTGAGCGCGTCAGGTCGCGTGCCGGGATGGAGCATCGCTGCCGAAGAGATCGACCTCGGTCTGCAGGCCGAGTTCGACGGCGTTTCGGAGGGCGTTGACGTCGTCCAGTTCACCGCGACCCGTTCCGGCAGCACGATCGCGTTCGGGATCGTGCTGCTCGGGCTCATGATCGTCATGCCGGTGCTCGTGCTGAGCGTCGCGATCACCGTCTACCGGGGGCGACGGCGCGTGGAGGCATCCTTCATGAGCTGGATGGGCGCCATGCTGTTCGCGACCATTCCGCTCCGCACATTCCTGCCCGGTTCGCCGCCGATCGGATCCTGGATCGACTTCCTGATCGTGCTCTGGGTCATCGTCGGGCTCATCGGGGGGCTCGCGATATACGTCGCGGCGTGGTTCCGCTGGTCACCGCGCCAGGATGCCGGTTAACCTGTCAGCTGTTCTGCCGGATCAGTCGGCGTGGCGCTCGAGGAACGAGTAGACCTCGGAGTCGTCCACGCCGGGGAAGGCCCCGCGGGGGAGCGGGGAGAACATCTGCATGTGCACGCGCGCCGAGGGCCATGACTTGCCCTCCCACCGGTCGGCGATCTCGGGGGCCGGGCGCCGACAGCACGCGTCGTCGGGGCAGGTCGAAACGGCGCGGCTCGCCGTCTCGCGCCCACGGAACCAGCGGGCGTCGTCGAAGGGCACGCCGACGGTGATCGAGAACTCGCCGTCGGTGGTGTTTCCCGTCTGCGTCGAGCACCAGAACGTGCCGGCGGGCGTGTCCGTGTACTGATAGTGCTCGGTCGCGCGGTTCTGCTGGTCGAACGCGCCGCGCGCCGAGAACTTGCGGCACACGATCTGACCTTCGACTGAACCCGTAACGTCCATCGGCAGGGGAAGTCCGTCGTTCTCGTACACGCGCTGGAGAGATCCGGTGTGACCCACCCGCAAGAAGTGCAGCGAAATGCCGAGATGCTTGGTGACAAGGTTCGTCAGGCGCATTCCGGCGGCCTCATGCGTCACGCCGAACGCGTCACGAAAGTCCTCGACGGCCAGGTTCCGATCCTTTTTGGCCTGCTGCAAGAACGCGACCGCGGCCGTCTCGGGCATGAGGCAGCACGCCGCGAAGTAGTTGATCTCGAGGCGCTGCTGCAGGAAGTCCGCGTAGTCCGTCGGCCGGGTGTGACCGAGCAGGCGGTGGGCCATGGCCTGCAGCGCCATCGACCGCAGGCCGTGGCCTCCGGGAATCGACGCGGGGGGCAGGTAGATCCGTCCGTGCTCGAGATCGGTGATCGATCGGGTCGAGCTCGGCAGATCGTTGACGTAGATCAGCTCGAAGCCGAGCCGTTCGGCCATGATGCTGACCGTGCGGTGCGTCAGGGCGCCGGTGACATGCCCCGCCGTCTTGAGCTGCTTCTCGGCGAGTCGTTCGATGTCGGGCAGGTAGTTGTCGTGCTCGCGCATCCGCAGGCGCAGCTCGGTGTTGGCACGCCGCGCCTCTTCCGGAGTCGCGATGGCCTCACGTTCGCGCCGCTGGAGTTCCCGATGGAGCCCCAACAGCGACTCGATCGTCTCATCCGACATTGTCTTCGCCACCCGCACCGGAGCAACTCCGAGGCGACGGAAGGCGGGGCTGGCCTGCGCGCGTTCGAGTTCGATCTCCAGTGCCGCTCGACGGTTGGGGGGCTCGCCGGAGATCAGGTCCGACACTTCGGTGCCGGTCGCTGCAGCGACGGCCTGCAACAGCGAGAGCTTCGGCTCGCGCTTTCCGTTCTCCACCAGGCTCAGCTGGCTGCCGGCGACCCCCACCAGAGCGCCGAGCTCATCCAGCGTCAGCCCTTTCTGCAGCCGGTGATGCCGAATGCGGTGACCGAGGGTGGTGAGTTCGAGAGCGGAGCCGACCATTCCTTGAGTATAGGGAAAGAATCGTGTTTCTTTCGTTCGCAAACTTTGGCAAATCACGGCACGACCGCGGTGAAATTGAGGAGAGCCGAGAAAGTAGGAGCGCATCGTGGCACTTGCCGAATCCCTGAGCACCCGCATCGCCGTCCCCCGTCGCGTCACCGACTTCGGACAGCGCCCCGCGGACGAGGCCGGTCTGACCGAACTGCTTGCGTGGGTCGACGAGGTCGCCGCACTCACGCAGCCCGCCCGCGTGCACTGGATCGATGGATCGCGCGCTGAGAACGAGGCGCTGCTGCGCCAGATGGTCGACGACGGCACGCTCATCCGCCTGAATCCCGAGTGGCGCCCCGGTTCGTACCTCGCACGTTCGCACCCGAAGGACGTGGCCCGTACCGAGGGCCGCACGTTCATCGCATCCGAGCGCGAAGAGGACGCGGGCCCCACCAACAACTGGGCCGACCCGACCGAGATGCGCGGCACGATGTCGCAGATCTTCTCCGGCAGCATGCGCGGCCGCACGATGTACGTCGTCCCGTTCTCGATGGGCGCCGTCGGTGGCCCGCTCTCACACATCGGCGTGCAGATCACCGACAGCCCCTACGCGGTCACGAGCATCGGCATCATGACGCGCGTCGGCGCCGACGTGACCGACCTGATCGCCAACGGAGCCCCGTGGGTGCGTACGGTCCACTCGGTGGGTGCGCCGTTGGCGCCCGGTGAGAAGGATGTCGCGTGGCCGTGCAACGACGACAAGTACATCGTCCACTTCCCGGACACCCTCGAAGTCTGGTCGTACGGGTCGGGCTACGGTGGCAACGCCATCCTCGCCAAGAAGTGCTTCGCGCTGCGGATCGCCTCGGTCATCGGGCGCGACGAAGGATGGCTCGCCGAGCACATGCTGCTCATCCGCGTCATCGACCCGCAGGGCCGGAAGTACCACATCGCCGCGGCGTTCCCCTCGGCGTGCGGCAAGACGAACCTGGCGATGCTTCGCCCGACGATCCCCGGCTGGCGCGTCGAGACCCTGGGCGACGACATCGCCTGGATCCGCCCCGGAGAAGACGGACGCCTCTGGGCGATCAACCCCGAGGCCGGCTTCTTCGGCGTTGCACCCGGCACGGGCGAGTCGACCAACGTCACGGCGGTTGAGACCCTGTGGGGCAACACGATCTTCACGAACGTCGCGCTCCGACCCGACGGTGATGTCTGGTGGGAGGGCCTGACCGATGAGGCCCCGCCGCACCTGACCGACTGGGAGGGCAACCCGTGGACACCGGCATCCGGTCGTCCCGCCGCACACCCGAACTCCCGGTTCACGGTGAGTGCCGGTCAGTGCCCGCAGATCGCACCGGACTGGGATGCCGCCGAGGGTGTGCCTCTCGACGCGATCCTGTTCGGTGGACGACGTGCCACCAACGTGCCGCTGGTCGTCGAAGCGACCGACTGGACGCACGGCGTCTTCATCGGCTCGAACATCTCGTCCGAGCGCACGGCAGCCGCCGAAGGAACCCTCGGCGAGCTGCGCCGCGACCCGTTCGCGATGCTGCCGTTCTGCGGTTACAACATGGCCGACTACTTCGGCCACTGGCTGAAGGTCGGGCAGAAGCTGCGCTTCGACCGCGCTCCGCGCATCTTCCAGGTCAACTGGTTCCGCCGCGGTGCCGACGGCCGGTTCCTCTGGCCCGGCTTCGGTGACAACTCGCGCGTCATCGAGTGGGTCGTCCGTCGCATCCAGGGTGACGTCGGCGCCGTCGACAGCCCGATCGGCCGACTCCCGCGCATCGAGGACCTGAACCTCGACGGTATCGATGTACCCGAGGCGGACCTCGAAGAGCTCTTCTCGGTGGACCCGGCGACGTGGCAGGCCGAGGCCGACAATACCGAGGCCTTCTACGCGACGTTCGAGGGTCGGGTGCCCGCGGCCCTGCAGTCCGAGCTCTCGGCCCTGCGGTACCGCCTCCGCAATTAGCCGCGAAGTCGGGAGTTTGGCGGTGTGGCAGCAGGTGTACCTCGATCGGCCAGCGTGCGGCAAATGGCACGAACGCTGTCCAATGTTCGCCGCTGACGACCCGGTCCCCGGTGCGCTCGACGTCGAGAATGCGCCGGAACAGGTCGGGGGCGGTGCGGTGGATGGTGTCGAGGGTCTGCTGTGTCTTGGGAGAGATGTAGGGGTAGGCGTAGATCTAGCCGTGCGGGTGATGGACGGTGACTCCGATCGCCTCGCCGCGGTTTACGAACGGGATCACCTGATGCACGCCCCGGAAGTGCGGCGAGCGCTTCGGTCCTGTCGGCCCATGCCTCGATCAGGGTGCGTGCCCGGCTGGGGGTCTGGGTGCCGAACGATCCCTCGTGGTCGGGGCTGAAGCAGACCACTTCGCAGCGGCCGATCGAGGTGCGGGTGCGCCCCAGGCCTCGCTCCGCAAGATCATCCAGGCCGCGCGGGCTGTTGGGCACAACGGCGAGGTCGGGTCCGAAGGACGGGGAGCGGTTCTCGAACACGGCCACGTCGTAGCGTGCCGGGACCTCGGAGGGGTTCCCGGGGGTCTGCGGTGCGAGGGGGTCCTGGTCGACCGGAGGGAGGAAGACCCGGTTCTGCCTGGGTGCGGCGATCGAGACCCAGTCGCCGCCCGTGAGCACGTCCTGCCGCATGGTCGCCGTCGGCGGCCGCGGGTCGAGCGGCCTGGCGTCGACCGCCCGCTCGGGCCCGAGGGTGGTGTCGACGTCGTCAAAGTAGATCAGCTCGCGCCCGTGGGGTAGGGCGGGTGACTCGCTTGGCGATCCCGCCGGTGGTCATTGCGGGGTTTCCTTCTCTGCGCGCAGCCGCGCCTCCCATGCGCTCCGTACCATCTCCTCCACGGAGTGCCGCATCCGCCAGTCGAGGTCGCGCGCGGCCAGCTTGCCGCTCGCGACGATGCGGGGCGGGTCGCCGGGCCGGCGGGGTCCGATCGTTGGTGTGAACTGGATGCCGGTGACGGTCGCGACGGCGGTCATGATCTCGGCAACGGAGAGCCCGTCGCCACTACCGAGGTTGTAGGCGGACTCGATGGGCTCTGCCGCTTCGAGACGGCGAGCGGCGGCGACGTGCGCGGCGGCGATATCCGACACGTGGACGTAGTCGCGGACGTTCGTGCCGTCGGGGGTCGGGTAATTGTCGCCGTTGATCTGCGGGGTTCGGCCGGAGACGAGAGCATCGAAGACGAGTGGGAACAGGTTGTGCGGGCTGGTGTCGTACACCGCCGGGTCGCCGGAACCGACCACGTTGAAGTAGCGCAGGGAGGTGTGCCGCAACCCGGTGGCGATGCCTTGGTCGTGAAGCAGCCACTCGCCGATCAGCTTGGACTCGCCGTAAGGGGATTGCGGATCCTTCGGGGTGTTCTCGGTGACTTGCTCGACATCCGGCGTTCCGTAGACGGCGGCGCTGGAGGAGAACACAACCTGGTCGATCCCGTAGCGGACTATGGCCTCGAGGACGCTTATTGTCCCGGTCACGTTTTGCTGGTAGGTGTGCAGCGGCCGCCGCACGGAAACTCCGGCGTATTTAAAGCCGGCGACGTGGATGACGCCTGTGACGTGATGATCCTTCATCACTTGGGTCAGGGTGTCGGTGTGGAGGATCGTTGCGCGGATGAGCGGCACTCCGTCGGGGACGAAGGGCAGTAGCCCGCTGGACAGATTGTCAACGATGACAGCGCGCATATCGGCTTTGATCAATTCCCGTACGACGTGAGCGCCGATGTAGCCGGCACCTCCGGTGACAAGCCATGTCACTAGAAATCCTCGTGTCCGAGTAGCGGTGTCGCCGCGAAGACGGCTTCCTGTTGGGTGAGCACTTCAAGTTCGAGGATGACAAGCTCGTTCTGTCCGGAGCGTAGGACGGGTTCGGGGACATATAGGGTGCGTTGCGGGCCGCGTCGCCAGTACCGGCCGAGGGCGAAACCGTTGATCCAGGCAAAGCCCTTCCCCCAGTCACGGGTGTCCAAGAACAGGTCGCACGGCCTGGTCAACTCGAACGTTCCGCGGGCGATGACCGGGCCGACGGCCAGGTCATCATGGTCGACTTCGATGGCCGGGACGCGGTCGAGGTCGAGGGGGATGGCAGTCCATCCGATGATCGGTTCGCCGTCGAGGCGGCCTCCGCCGATGAGGCCTTTGTGTTCGCCGATTCGGGGGCCGTAGTTCACCCGTCCCTGGTCTTCCACGATGATCACGAGCTCGCCGGTGCTGCGTGTCAGGACGATGGCCTGCTCGTGCGCGTCGCGGGCGAGCACACCGACCGGTGCCCCATCGAGGAAGATCCACGCCCGGTCGCGCACCTCGTCGAAGCTGAGCAATCCTGGGCCATTTCCGTGCAGGGTTGTGGTGAAAATGGCGATGCCACGGTCGTGCGCCAGGTCGTCGAAGGTGGGGAGAGTGTCGTGACGGCTCGCGACGCCCAGGGAGCTGGCGAGCGGCAGAAGATTCGAACGGTGCGACAGCGGGGTGCTGAACTCGTCGACTCGGTGCGGAGCGGAGGGAACCTCGTCGGGAATGGGGGCGTAGCGGGCGATGACGTCTCGGAAGGCGAAGTACTTCTCGGTGGGGTTGCCCGCCTCATCCAGAGGCGCGTCGTAGTCGTAGGAGGTCGTGATGGCGGCATAGCGGCCTTTGTCATTGGCGCCGTTGGTGAGCCCGAAGTTGGTGCCACCGTGGAACATGTAGAAGTTCACCGATCCGCCGACGGAGAGGATAGCGTCCAGGTCGCGTGCGGTCAGTTCGGGGTCGGTGGTGTGGTGGTGGGTGCCCCAGTCATCGAACCAGCCGTTCCAAAACTCCATGCACATCAGAGGCCCCGTGGGTTGATGCTTCCGGAGGGTAGCCAGCCGTTCAGTGGTGCGAGAACCGAACGAGGCGGTCATGTGAACACCGGGGATGCTGCCGTCGATCAGCATCTGATCGATGGGCTGGTCGACCGTGGTGAGCGGCACAGTGATGCCGGCTTCACGGGTGACTCGGACCAGTTCGGTGAGGTATTGCTTGTCGGCGCCGTAGGCGCCGTACTCGTTCTCGATCTGGACCAGGATCACCGGGCCGCCGTCCTCAATCTGACGCGGAGTGATGATCTCATAGACGCGCTGAAGGTAGTCGGTGACAGCGGCTACATAGAGCGGTTCGAGGCGCCGCACACCGACCTGCTCGTCGCGGAAAAGCCATGCGGGGAGCCCGCCGTTGTCCCATTCCGCGCAGATGTATGGCCCGGGCCGCACGATGGCGTGCATTCCCTCCGCAGCGACCAAGTCGAGGAAGCGGCCGAGATCGAGACCACCGGTGACATCCCACTCGCCCTGGCTGGGCGCGTGCGCGTTCCAGGCCACGTAGGTTTCGATCGTGTTCAGCCCCATCAGGCGTGCCTTGTGAATCCGGTCTGCCCACTGCTCTGGGTGTACACGGAAGTAATGCAACGCCCCGGAGAGGATGCGGTGCGGCTGGCCGTCGAGCAGGAAATCCTGGTCGCCGATCTGGAAGGTGGGCAAGGTGTGCGGCTCCATCGTTGTCAATGTGGGGTGAGGTGGGGTAGGGGTGGCCGGTGGGCGAGGTCACGTCTCGGCGGGAACGGGGGTGGCTGGGCCCAGTGTCGTGCCGCGTCCGCGTGGCTGAAGTAGTGTGGCGCGTTCCCAGGGGGAGTCGTTGGGTTGGTGCAGGGTCAGCATCTGCCGGCCATCAAATGTGGTGAAAAGCATGCCGTGGCCGCCGTCCTGCGACCAGACTGGCCGGTCGTGATGTTTCCAGGGACCGAGGATGCTGGTGGAGGAGCGTGCTGCGCCAAGGGTGTAGCCAGTATCGCTGAGGCTTGACCACAGCATCACAAGTTCGCCGGTGATGCTGTCGCGGGTCAAGAATGGCCCGT
Source organism: Microbacterium sp. C448 (assembly GCF_000582705.2). Taxonomy (NCBI): domain Bacteria; kingdom Bacillati; phylum Actinomycetota; class Actinomycetes; order Micrococcales; family Microbacteriaceae; genus Microbacterium; species Microbacterium sp. C448. Next base: position 3,146 of record NZ_HG779642.1, on the reverse strand, counting down.
CGGTAACGTAATTCGCGGTGCCGGGCACGGGGCGCGTCCACGGCGCTTCCGAGGCGTGGAACAGAACGACGGGTGTGGTCGCGGCCTTCTTCAAGTCGCTGGTCAGTCGTAGCGCCGCGATCGACCCATCACCGATCTGTACCCACTCGTGACAGAACACCAGCCACGGTCTTCCGTGTGGGTCGATGTGCAGCGTGCCGTCCAAACTCTCCCAATCCTCGGGTGTGACTGGGCCATCGCTCCACGGCAGGAACGGGCCTTCAGGTTGCTCAGCTACGAGTACTTGTGTGCCGCGTGATCGCCCTTCGCCTGCGAAGGTAGCGAACATGAAGTAGCGGCCGGAGTGGGCGTGCACTTCCGGTGCCCAGAACTGGGCTGTTCCCCAGAAGTCCGCGGGGGGCCGGAACACGGCTACGGGTCCGGACCAGTCCTCGAGGTTGGTGCTGCGGTAGGCGTCAAAGCCGACGCCTGGGCCGGACCAGGGGTCGAGATCGGTGGTGCCGTAGAGGAAATAGGAACCCGAGGTCGCGTCGGCCAGGATGTAGGGATCGCGGATGCGGAAGTCGTTCAGTCGCACGGTATCCCTTCCAGATTCGCCGCGCCGCTCCGCGACGGCTGGCGGGTGCGAATGGCGGGCATGGTGGGGGAATTCATGTCGTAGGGATGGTGGGGCGGCGTGGCCAGCCGTCGGGTCTGGCTGGCCACGCCGCTTTCTTCCGGGGGCTACTGGCTAACCGTGAAGCCCTGCTGGTTGCCGTATTCGATGATGGCGTCCTGCCAGGCGATCAGACCCTCGTTCAGGTCGGTCTTGTTCGCCCACGCCTGACCGGCGGTGTCACCGAAGATGCTGTTGGCATACACCTGGAAGGGCAGGTACGACCAGCCCGGGATGACGTCCGCAGCAGCCGCGCCGAGCACCTCGTTGATCTTCTGGCCACCGAAGTAGTCCGACTCGTAGGAGAGGAACTCCGGGTCAGTCAGCTGCGCGTTCGTGGACGGGAAGCCGCCCTCGTCCGTGAAGATCTTCAGGCTTTCGTCGCTGTTGTTCAGCCACTTCAGGAATCCTGCCGCCAGTGCAGGGTTCTCAGTCTGAGCGGTCACCGACTGCCCACCGCCACCGTTCTCCGAGGAGGCAGGCGTGCCATCCCATGTGGGGACCGGTGCGACGCGCCAGTCACCGGCGGCGTCGGGCACGGAGCCTTCCAGCACACCAGGCATCCACGCGCCGATGACCAGCGATGCAACCCCACCGTCGGCCAGTCCGCGGTACCAGTCATCGCTCCACCCGGGCACGGGAGAGACGAGGTCGTTCTCGGTCAGCTGACTCCAGAAGTCCGCCCAGCGCTTCGTGCCCTCGTCCTGCAGGTTCACGGTCACGTTGGTGCCTTCGGTCTTGAACGGCAGGCCACCGGCCTGCCAGATCGAGGTCATCGTGAAGCCGGCATCACCGGTGTCGCTGGTGATGTACTTCGTCGGGTCGGCGGCGTGCAGCTTCTGCGCCGCGGCAAGGTATTCGTCCCACGTGGTGGGGACCTCGATGCCGTACTGGTCGAAGATGGTCGCGTTGTAGAACAGCGCGGTGGGACCGGAATCCTGGGGGAGGCCGTAGATCTTGTCGTCGAAGACGACCTGGCTCCAGGTAGAGGCGGTGTAGTCGTCCTCGAGGTCCGCGAACCCGTACGGGGTGAGGTCCAGCAGCGACTCCGAGAGTGCGTACTGCGGAAGTGCGCCATACTCGATCTGCACGACATCCGGGGCGCCGGAGCCTGCGGTGATGGCGTTCTGCAGTTTGGTGTACTGGTCGTTACCGGTGCCGGCGTTGACCAGTTCGACGTCAACGTTCGGGTATGCCTCCTCGAACGCGGCGACCTGAGATTCGGCCTGCGGGGTCCAGGACCAGTAGGTGAGCGAGCCACCAGCCTCGAGCGCGGCCTCGACATCGGTGTCTGACCCCGGGGCTGCGGTGTCACCGCCGCCACCGCCGGAGCAGGCGGCCAGTGTTACGCCGATGACTGCCCCGGTCGCGAGGACCGTGAGTGCGCGCCTGGTGAATGCGGCGCGGCTAGTCGGGTAATTCATGCTGTGTTTCCTTTCACATCGTTGTACTCGGAATGTCCGGACGAGTGCCGGTTGAGAGGGTTCGGTGGGCGTCATGCGGTGCCTCTCGTCACTGCTTGACGCTTCCGGCGCTCAGCCCCGACTGCCAGTACCGCTGCAGGAAGAGGAAGGCGACGACAATGGGGACGATCGTGAGCAGCGAGCCCATGATCACCAGGTTGTAGATCGGCTGCGCGGATACCCCGGTCGCTTGCGCGTTCCATTGGTTGAGGCCAACGGTAAGCGGATACCACTCGGGATTGCTCAGCATGATCAGAGGCAGGAAGTAGTTGTTCCAGGTCGCGACGACGGCGAAGAGTGCGACGGTGACGATGCCGGGTGTGAGCAGGCGCAGGGAAATGGTGAAGAAGGTGCGGATCTCGCCGGCGCCATCCATCCGGGCGGCTTCCAGCAACTCTGTCGGGACGGCATCGATCGCGTAAATCCACACGAGATACATCCCGAACGGACTGATCAGCGACGGGATGATGATCGCCCAGGGCGTGTTGGTCAGGCCGAGCTCGCTGAACATCAGAAACGTCGGCACCGCCAGTGCCGTTCCGGGGATGGCGATGGCGCCCAGAACGATCGCGAAGACAGCGCGACGGCCGGGGAACTTATATTTCGCCATTCCATATCCGGCGAGAGTTGCGAGGGCTGTCGCGCCCCCGGCGCCGATTACCACATACAGCAGGGTGTTGCCGAGCCAGCGGACAAAGATCCCGTCGCGGTAGGTCACGGTCTCGGCAAGGTTCTGGAAGAAGACGAAGTCGTCGGCGAACCACAGTCCAAAACTGTCGAACAGCCCGGCCTGTGTCTTGGTCGAGTTGACGACAAGCCACCACAGTGGCACGAGGGTGTAGATGAGAAACAGGGTCATGACCACCGTGAGGGTGACTGACCGCCGCGGGTGGGTGGGCTTGTTGCGAACGAGGGTGGGGGCGGTCATCGTGTCTCCGCCCGGGATCCGCGCAGCTGCACGACGTAGGCGATCACCGCGGTGATCACACCCATCACAATTGAAGCGCCCCAGGTTTGATGCCGCATCC
>NZ_HG779641.1:0-1195 GCF_000582705.2 Microbacterium sp. C448 | reverse complement strand
ATCCGTACACCACCTTGCCGGACGCCACCCGTCGATTCGCAACTGATCGGCATCCGTGGTGCACGTGCAGAGTGGACGGATGACGAGCACGACCCGGAAGGGTCGACGCTGATCACGGAGTGGTCGCGGGCCGAGGGACTGCGCGGTGAGTACCTGGCCGAGCTCATCGAGCTGGAGCACGCGCGAGAACGACTCGAAGCGGGAACCTACGGTCGGTGCGCGCGCTGCGGCGAGAGGATCGTCGAGGGACGTCTGCGGCGAGTACCGGCGGCAAAGATGTGCGTGCCATGTCTCGGCGCGTCGCGCTGAGCCTCGCTACACTCACACCCAAAGCCACCTCGTCGGAGACTTTCGCCGCGGGGCGGAGTCCGGGGCCGCCGAAGGCAGGGACCGCAGTGGGGACTGAGAACAGAGCGCTAGTGGGCGACGCCCTCGAGCTCGTCGTGGCGGGCGTGGGGCCCTACCTCGATCGCATGCTCGCCGATCACGCCAGCGCGCGCGGCGTCGACGCCGGACCTATCGTCGATCGTGACCTGGTGAGCATGCTCGGCGTGCTCGCTGGAGCGCCGGCTTTCTCCGGTGAAGAAGCGACGGCGAACGCCCTCGCCGGCTACGCACGCGAGCTGCAGGCGGTGTGGGATGCCTGGGCGCGCATCCGTCCGTTCGACGCGGCAGAGACGTACCGCGCCCTGGACACAGCCGCGCGTCTGCTGCAGACCGTCGGGGCCGATGACGAGGCATCGATCGTTCGCGAACTCGCCACCGTCCCCCTCGCTCTCTTCGCCGCACGCGTGCTCGCCGAGTACGTGGCGGACGATGCTGCGTCGGAGGACGAGTCGCCCGCGCCGGACGAGTCTGCTGCCGCTGCTCAAGAGGACGAGGCGGATGCTCCTCACGACGAAGACGTGATCGACACCGTGGATGAGGAAGCGGTGGATGAGGAAGCGGTGGATGAGGAAGTCGGCGACGACCTGACTCGCCCCGTTCGACTCCGTGCCGTGAACCATCCCCGACACGCGGAGCGCGTCGAAGACGCACGTGCCCCCGCATCCATTCGAGCACTGCGCGCGGTCGATCCCGCCCTCCCGCTCGTGACCTGGTCTGAACTGAGCGACACGATCACGGCGCTCTTGGCGACGGGGCGCCTCGATCCACAGGTGCTTGCGGGATTCACACGCCGTAGCCTCGACGAACG
>NZ_HG779640.1:0-12253 GCF_000582705.2 Microbacterium sp. C448 | reverse complement strand
AACGGGCACGAGCCGCTGTGGCGGGCGCATTGGGACGCGGCGTGACGATCCGGCCCGAGCACGTCGCCTGGGTCGTTTCGGTGCTGCGGACTCGATACGCCGGAACGGCGCGCATCACGCGAGCTGCAGCCACGGCGCTCGTCGCCGAGTACATCGCCGAGTTGGCCCCCCGTGCAGGTGTCGATCCGAGGCGCGTGCGTCAGGACATGATGGCCTGGGTGGACGTCGAGCGCGCCTGATCCGCCGTCGTCCTGGCACACTTGCCGAGGGCCTGTCTCTCGACGTGACCCTGAGACCCGGGAAGGAGCGCGACGGTGGCCGAATGGCTGGTGCTCATCGCGCTCGGTTTGACCGTGGCCTTCACGACGATTCCGATCGTCACAACGATCATCGTCGTCCTCTCCGCCGGTGCTTCACGTCCGGGATGGCTCATCACGATCGGTTACGCGGCCGCTCTGCTCGTGATCGTCGGACTGTTCGCGGGTGTGCTGCACGCCGTGCGCCTGCCGAAGTTCGGCGACGAGACGTTGATCGGCTGGCTCGAGATCGTCGCCGGTGTGCTCATGGTGGTGCTCGGAATCATCCAGATCGTGCGGCGTCGCACCTCGCCGCCGCGCTCGTCGCCTCTGGTGCGCGGTGTACGCAACCTCACGCCGACGCTGACCGTCGCGCTCGGGGCCAGCTTCGCCATCCATCCCGAGGCGCTTCTGCTCACCGCCGCCGCGGCAACACGCGTCCGCCACGAGGACCCGCCCCTCTGGGTCCTGGTGATCATGTTGGCGGTCTTCGTGGCCGCCTCCGTGTCCACCGTCGCGGGCATCACGGTGCTGTTCTCCGTTGCGCGCGGAGGTGTGCGCGCCCGGATGGAACGATTCCAGGATTGGATCGAGCGCGATTCCGGAGCCGTGATGTCGGTGGTCCTCGTGCTCGTGGGAGTCTTCGTGCTGCTGCTCGGCACCGGCAATCTCGGCTGGCCCGGGATACGTCTCTAGACGAAGAGCGGGCACACTGCGGGCGACGGCGGCGTTCTGATACCCTTGACTGTCACTTCTGTGACGTTCTCGCCGCGCATGCGCGGCAACAAGAAATCCGCTTCGCCCGGCCCCGGGCATCCGTTCGTCCATATGGCGTTGGGATCAGGGTCGGAGCCCGACCATACAACCAACAAGGACAACCCACTACATGACTACCGCAACGACCGCCACGGCTCCCAAGCAGGTCGCGATCAACGACATCGGATCTGCTGAAGACTTCCTGGCCGCGGTCGAGAAGACCCTCAAGTTCTTCAACGACGGAGACCTCATCGAAGGCACCGTCGTGAAGATCGACCGCGACGAGGTCCTCCTCGACGTCGGGTACAAGACCGAGGGTGTCATCCCCTCGCGCGAACTTTCCATCAAGCACGACGTCGACCCCAATGAGGTCGTCAAGCTCGGCGACGCTGTCGAGGCTCTTGTTCTCCAGAAAGAGGACAAAGAGGGACGCCTCATCCTGTCCAAGAAGCGCGCTCAGTACGAGCGTGCCTGGGGCGACGTTGAGAAGATCAAGGAGAACGACGGTGTCGTCACCGGTCAGGTGATCGAGGTCGTCAAGGGCGGTCTGATCGTCGACATCGGACTCCGCGGCTTCCTGCCCGCCTCGCTCATCGACCTGCGTCGCGTCCGTGACCTCACGCCGTTCCTCGGCCAGGAGATCGAAGCGAAGATCCTCGAGCTCGACAAGAACCGCAACAACGTCGTTCTGAGCCGCCGCGCGCTGCTCGAGCAGACGCAATCGGAGTCGCGCACGAACTTCCTCAACGCGCTGCACAAGGGTCAGGTCCGCAAGGGCGTCGTCTCGTCGATCGTCAACTTCGGTGCGTTCGTCGACCTCGGTGGCGTGGACGGCCTCGTGCACGTCTCGGAGCTGTCGTGGAAGCACATCGAGCACGCCAGCGAGGTTGTCGAGGTCGGCCAGGAGGTCACCGTAGAGATCCTCGAGGTCGATCTCGACCGTGAGCGCGTCTCTCTGTCGCTCAAGGCGACGCAGGAAGACCCGTGGCAGGTATTCGCCCGCACCCACGCGATCGGTCAGGTCGCGCCGGGTAAGGTCACCAAGCTCGTTCCGTTCGGTGCGTTCGTTCGCGTCGCGGACGGCATCGAGGGCCTCGTGCACATCTCTGAGCTGTCGGGCAAGCACGTCGAGCTCGCCGAGCAGGTTGTCTCGGTCGGCGAAGAGGTATTCGTCAAGGTCATCGACATCGACCTCGAGCGTCGCCGCATCTCGCTCTCGCTCAAGCAGGCCAACGACTCGATCGACCCGTTCGGTACCGAGTTCGACCCGGCTCTGTACGGTATGGCGACCGAGTACGACGAGAACGGCGAGTACAAGTACCCCGAGGGCTTCGACGTCGAGACGCAGGCGTGGAAGGAAGGCTTCGACGCCGCCCGCGAAGCATGGGAGCAGGAGTACGCCGCTGCCCAGGCTCGCTGGGAGCACCACAAGGCTCTCGTCGCCAAGGCCGCCGAGGCCGAGGCTGCGGCGCCCGAGGCATCCGCGTCGTCGTCGTTCTCGAGCGAGTCGGCCGGAGCAGGTACGCTTGCTGACGACGAGTCGCTCGCGGCTCTTCGCGAGAAGCTCGCCGGCCGCTAAGCCGCGATTTCGCAACAACCGACAGGGGTCGGGGCCTTCGGGCCTCGGCCCCTGTGGTCGTTGAGCGAGGCCCCAAGGGCCGAGTCGAAACGCCTGCGGCGTTCGCTTCAGCCCCGGCGCACCTCGACGCGGGGCCGCACCGCGACATCCGTGATCTGCACATCGGCCGGTGCGTCCACGACGTGCCGCACTTCGCGGGCGACAGACTCCGGCCGGATGTAAACCTCGGGGTCGTACGTGCCGCCGGCCTCTGCCACCATGGTGCGCTGCATGGCGGTATCCGTCGGTCCCGGCGCGACCGTCACGACGCGGACGCGGTGCTCTTGCTCGTCCAGGCGCAGCACATCGGCGATCGCGCGGAGGGCGAACTTCGAGGCGGTGTAGATCGCGCTGCCGGCCGATGGTCGCGTGCCCGATCCCGACCCGATGAAGATGACCGTGCCCTGGGCGCGACGAATGAGCGGCAGCGTCGCCCGAGTGAGCAGCGCGGGCGATATGACGTTGATACGCAGCTGTCGTTCCCAGTCGTCCTCCGTCGCCTGTTCGACCGACCGAACGTCGGCGATTGCGGCGGCGTGCACGAGAACATCGAGACGATCCAGTCGGGCCGCCAGCCGCTCGACCGCCGCGGCATCGGTCAATTCCACGACCTGTGTTTCGGTTCCGGTCTCGGAGGCCAGCCGCGTCAGCGCATCGACGTCCCGTCCGACGGCGATCACACGGTGCGTGCGTGTGAGGTCCCGCACGATCGCACCGCCGATGCCGCCCGAGGCGCCCGTCACAAGAGCGAGAGGACGGGAATCGGATGCGGGGGCTGATTGTGCACTCATGCAACCTGTATACGCGACACGTGTGCGCGATGCCGGCAGCGGGCGGGCGATAACGTGATGCCATGACCGATGCCGTACCGCCGTCCGCCCCCGCTTCTCCGGATGCGGACACCCCCCGGCGCGCACCGTTGGTGCTCGCCGCGCTGATTCTGGCGGCGCTGGTATGCAACATCAACCTCGCGGCAGCAAACATCGCGCTGCCGGACATCGGTGACGCGTTCGGTGCCGGTCAGACATCCCTGAATCTCGTGGCGCTCGGGTGTTCGCTCGGGCTCGCGATGTCCGTGCTCTACCTGGGGGCCTTGGCGGACCGCTACGGCCGGAAACAGCTGCTGATGCTGGGGCTTGCGCTCACGCTCGTGGCGAGTCTCTTTTCGGCCTTCGCGCCCTCTGTCGAGCTCCTGATCGTCGCCCGCATCTTCACGGGGATCGCCGCGGGGATGGCGTACCCGACGACACTTTCGCTCATCACGGCGCTGTGGGCCAACGGTCCGAAACGCACCGGCGCCATCGCCCTCTGGTCGAGCGTCAGCGCCATGGCCACGGTCGTCGGCTCGGTGCTCGCGGGTCTTCTCCTGCAGATCTTCTGGTGGGGGTCGGCTTTCCTGCTCGCTCTGCCGTTCGCGGCCGTGGCGCTCGTACTCGTCGTCATCCTCGTGCCCGCTCACGTGAAGGAATCCAGCGACCCGGTCGACCATCGCGGCGGGGTGCTCGCAACTCTCGCCATCGCCGCGCTCGTGCTCGGCATCAGCATGGTCTTCGCGCCCGGTCAGGTGCTCACCGGCGCGGTCCTGCTCGTCGCGGCGCTGGTTCTGCTGGTGCTGTTCGGGTGGCGTCAGGCCGTGACGAAGCATCCGCTCTACGATCTGCGCGTCGCGCGGCGGCGCCTCTTCTGGGTGCCGGCCGCCGCGGGCACGATCGTGTTCGGCTCGCTCATGGGGGCGATGTTCGTCGGTCAGCAGTTTCTGCAGAACATCCTCGGATACAACACCCTCGCGGCCGGGCTCGCGGTTGTTCCCGCGGCCGTCGGTCTGCTGGCGATCGCCCCGATCTCGGCGCGCCTCGTCACCTCGCACGGCTCTCGGGTGACGATGCTCGTCGGTTACGCGCTCGTGTTCGTCGGATTTGTGACCATGCTCTTCTGGCGTGAACAGACGCCGTACCCGCTGATCGGATTCGGGTTCCTCGTCATCGGTGCGGGAGCCGCGTTCGCGATGACGCCCGCCTCACGCGCTCTGACCGAGAGCACGCCCGTCCGTCGCGTGGGCATGGCCTCTGCGACCTCCGATCTGCAACGCGACCTCGGCGGCTCCATCATGCAGGCCCTGCTCGGCGCGATTCTGGCGAGCGGCTTCGCGGCTGCTTTCGCGCGTTCGATCGCCGCGAGTTCCGAGGCCTCGCAGATCAGCGACAGCGTCACGCGGGCGCTCCAGGCATCCTTCGCCTCGGCCCTGCACGTCGCCGATCAGTACCCGCAGTACAAGACGGAGATTCTCGCCGCGGCGAGTCACAGCCTGGTCTCGGGCGCTCTCGCGGCCTACCTCGTCGGCGCCATCGCGATCGCGCTCGGCGCGTGTCTGGTGGCGTTCTTCCTTCCCCCGCATGCCCGGGAACGTGAGCTGGTGGCCCAGTACGAAATGCAGGACACGTCGGGTATGCCAGATCCGAGGGATTCCGTTGCGCCGAAGCGGGGGTAGCGGTCTGCGTGGCTCGCACTTCGGCGGCCGCCGGCGCGGTAAGTTTCAGCAATGACCTCCGACGCCGCACTCGCGCGGCGCTCACGCATCAACGACAGTGTCCGCGAACGCACGGTGCTGCAGAATCAGGTTCTGCTCGGCAGCATCGTCTTGATCGGGGCCCTCGTGATCCTCGCTCTCGGCCAGGCGCAAAACCTCGACGCTTTCCTCATCGGCATCGCCATTGTGTTCGCGACAACGGGAGTCGCACTCATCGTTCCCTGGAACCGGCTCGCGCCGGTCGTGAGCGTCGCCATTCCCGCTGCAGACATCGTTGCGATCGCCATCCTCAGATACGCCTCGCCCGACTCGGGGCTGGGGATATTGTGGGCATTCCCCGCGATGTGGATCGCTTACATGTACGGGGTCGTCGGGACGGTGCTGGCGGTCGTCAGCGTCTCACTTTTCTTCTGGGTGCTGATCGCGATCAGCCCGGGCCAGGGGCTGACCGCCACTTCTCTCCTGCTGCCCATATCGGTGGCAGCCGTCGCAACCATCGCGTACCTGGCAGCCCGCCGCTCCGGGGCGCAGCGCGAGCTGCTCGACAAACAGACACGCAACCTCGAACGTTCGGTCGAGCGCGCTCGGCGCCAGGAAGACATCGTGACGGATGCGTTGGATGCCGTCGACTTCGGTGTGATCCGCATCTCACCGGACGGTTCGCTCGCCGTCACGAACGAGGCCCACGCTCGGCTTCAGCGCGCGAGGTCCAAGGGTGCCGAGGCTGCCGCTTTCGGAGCGGATGGCGTTACGCGCCTGCTCGCCGACGAGATGCCGCTCGCTCGCGCCCGCGCCGGCGAACTCTTCGAGAACGAGCTGGTCTGGTACGGCGAACCGGGTGACGACTCCCGTCGCGCGCTGAGCATGACCGCTCGTCGCATCCAGGACGTCAACGGTCAGGATGCCGGCACCATCGTGATCTCTCGCGACGTGACGACGGAAGAGCTCGCCCTTCGTGCGCGCGAAGACCTCGTGGCATCCGTATCGCACGAGCTGCGCACGCCGTTGACGTCCATCATCGGATACCTCGACCTCGCCCTGGACGAAGATTCCCTCGCGCCGACGGCACGACGAAGCCTCGAGGTCGCCGAGCGCAACGCGACCCGTCTGCTCGAACTGGTGTCCGACATCCTCACCGTGTCCGCAGCGTCCCGACAGGGCGTGGACCTCACCGTCACACCGCAGATGTCGGATCTGGCGGAGGTGGTGATGGCGTCGATCGAGGCGGTCATTCCTCCGGCGGGGGAGCGACGCATCACGATCGATGCTTCCGGCGTCGAACCCGCGATGGCGTATGCGGATCCGCACCGTATCCGTCAGGTGATGGACAATCTGCTCTCGAACGCGGTGAAGTACAACGACGACGGTGGTCACATCGAGGTGGGTCTCACTTCCGACGGCCTGCACGCCTGGATCATCGTCCGCGACGACGGCCCGGGTATCAGCGAGCAGGAGCTGCCGCGTCTGTTCGAGCGCTTCTTCCGCGCGGATGCCGTCCGCAAGACGACGACGCACGGAAGCGGGCTGGGGCTCGCCATCACGCGAGACATCGTGCGCGCCTCCGGCGGCGAGATCACCGTCCAGACACGAGCCGGCGAGGGAGCGACGTTCATCGTCCGACTGCCCGCCACCGACCCGCGGGGAGAAGCCTGATGGTCTTCGACATGTTCTCGATCTCGATCTGCACGGCGGTCGTCGTGGTCGTCGCGGGGGTGCAGTTCGTCCTCGACACCGTGCTGCGACGCGACACGGGCGCCGGTCGGATCTGGTCGCTCGCCTTCATCGCGGCCATCCTGACGACCCTCTGCTACCTGGCTTGGGTCGCCTCGGGCGAGGCGGGACTCGCCATCGCGATCGGTAACGCGTCGTTCGTCGTGGGAACAGGCTGCCTATGGGTGGGGTCCCGCAGTTACAACGGTCGCTCGTTGAAAGTCTCCGCATGGATCGTCGCGGGGTCTGCCGCTGCGGCGTTCATCGCGACCCTCGTCGCAGGACCGGACGGCGGGGACTGGGCGGGAGCGCTCGTGATGTTCATCGCTCTCGCCGTCCTGGCGGGCTTGGGTGCGGTCGAGTCGCGTCGTGCGGCGATGGGGCGCAGTGCCTCCACGGTCGCGCTGACGCTCGTGCTCGGCGCGCAGAGCCTGTACTACGTCGCACGCTCCATCGTCTTCGCGCTGCTAGGCCCGACGGATGAATTCTTCCTGACGTGGTTCGGATCGATCACGACGTCGTTCCTCACCATCATCCTGACGATCGTGGCCGTCGTGTCGATGTCGGTGCTTCGGTCCGGGCAGGCACGCCTGCGCGGGCGCGGCGACAGCACGACCCTGCTCCTGGATTCCGACGGGCTGTACGACGACGAGTCGTTCGCCAAGCTGTTCGGCGACCTGACACACCGGGCCGCGGCATTCAGCGAGCGGATCGCTGTGATCTCGGTCCGACTCGTTGATCTGCCCCAGATCGCGACCGCCTTCGGCACCGTCGAGGCGCAGGACATCGCGCACGCGTGGCGGGTCGGTACGCGTCGCTACGCGCCCACCTCGGCGATCGTCGGCCACGCGGGATCGACGGGCATCGTCATCGCTCTGCAACCGTCCTCGATTGGGGACGCGCGCCGCGTCGCAAGCCGGATACACCGTCGTCTGCTGGACGACTTCGGGTCGATCGGAACGTCGGTGGTTCCCGTTCTCGGTGTGGGCATCGCTGTCAGCGACATCGCGGGCTACGACTCGGAGGCGCTGTTGACAGCGGCGAACGACGCGGCCGTGCGCTCGGCTTCGAGTCCGGATGCTTCCGTGATGATCGCCGGCGCCGTCTGAGTCCGAGCCCGCACGGAACGAGTTCAGACGCCGAACGAGTTCAGGCGCCGAACAAGTTCAGGCGCCGATAGTGATCAGGCAGATGTCAGGCGGTAGCCGACGCCGCGGATCGTCTCGATCCAGCGCGGCTTCGCCGCAGATTTGCCGAGCTTGCGCCGGAGGTTCGCGACGTGTACCTCGATCGCGCGCACATCGTGTTCGCTCACGAAGCCGCTCCCGCCCGCGTATCGTTCGCCACGGAGCATGAGTGCGAGGTCGTCCTTGCCGACGACACGGCGGCCGGCCGAGAGGAGGTCCGCCATGATGTCGAACTCGCTGCGCGTCAATTCGACTTCTGCACCGTCGACCATGGCGATGCGCATCTCGGGATGAAGGCGAAGACCGCGGTGCTCGTACCATCCGTCGGAGTCATCCTGTTGCGACGCAGCGGTCGGTGTGCTGTTCGCCGCTGCTGCCGCGGCCACCGCGGAGGGCGCTGACTCGATGGGGGTGACCGTGGCCGGTGCCGCGGTGCGCGGTCGCCGCATCATGGCCTCGATGCGGGCTCGGAGCTCTCGCGGGCGGAAAGGCTTCGTGACGTAGTCATCAGCCCCGGCCTGGAGTCCCTGCAACGTGTCGATCTCGTCGGCACGGGCGGTGAGCATGACGATGTAGGTGTCGCTGACCTCGCGAATCCGCTTGGCCGTCTCGAAGCCGTCGATTCCGGGCATGCTGACATCGAGGGTCGTCACGACCGGTTGGTGCTCTCGAACCAGCTCGATCCCGTCCATGCCAGAGGATGCCGCGTGCACCACAAATCCGGCCTGCTCGAGGACCTGCGAGATCAGCACGCGTATGTCCGTGTCGTCCTCGATGACCACCGCGACGCCCGAGTTCGACACCAACACCCCTCCTGGCCAGGCACGCGTGACGGAAGGTGCGCTGACTTCGGTGATGATATCCCAGAAGACTCTTCTGAATGCTTCCCCAGGCATTCGTGTCCTAACTGTCGAGGGGTGGATGCCGCGGGCTGAGACCGATTCGGGTGGTCTCGCGCGCGACGAGTTGGTACATACGGGCCCGCCGCCGTCCAGTCCCTGTGCTCGACGTCTCCCCAGACGTGTGTCGTTGCATGGCGTGCTGAACCCGTCAGGACTCAGAGGCATGCGGTCGCGAGCGACGTGGTCGGACGGCTGGCGCCGGCACCGATGTATCGAATAGCGAGATCCCCCCGGCTCTCGCTCTTCTCTTTACTGCTGCCCGAGAATCCAACGCCCCCCGCGTCGTTTTCTCGTGCTGTTTATTCGTACGTTGTCGCGGCTCGCGGTCCTCATCTTCGACCCGCTCGGTGCGACAGATATGACGTTAGGGGGTGAGTCTCAAGGGCGGCTCAGTCCGCGCTCAGGGTCGTCTTCAGGTCGCGTCTTGAGCCGATCCTGAGGTTTGCGGGGTCGCGTGCTCGCGTCGCTTTCGGGCATGGCATGCTCGATCCATGCCCCTTATCGCACTCACGGGAGGCATCGCGGCGGGCAAGTCGACGATCGCCCGTCGTCTTGCCGAACACGGTGCCGTCATCGTCGATGCCGACGCCATCGTGCGCGAGGTTCAGGCTCCTGGATCCGTAGTGCTCGAGCACATTGCACAAACGTTCGGCACCGACGTCATCCGGTCTGACGGATCTTTGGATCGCGCGGCGCTCGGTGCCATCGTGTTCGGCGACGATGCCGCTGTCGCTCGACTCAACCGCATCGTCCATCCCGCCGTCCGTATCCGATCCCAGGAACGCTTCGCCGAGGCGCGCGAGGCGGATCCCGACGGCGTGGTGGTCTACGACGTTCCACTGCTTGCTGAAGCCCGGGCGGGCGACCCCTGGGACCTTGTCGTGGTTGCGCACGCACCGGCGGACGTGCGTGCCGCCCGTTTGGTCACGGAGCGCGGCCTCACAGCAGACGAAGCCGCGCGTCGCATCGCATCGCAGGTCTCCGACGACGAGCGGCTCGCCATCGCCGACGTTGTCATCGATACGGCCGGCACGATCGAGCACACACTCGAGCAGACGGACGCCCTCTGGGAGCGGCTGAGCGTCGCATCCTGATTCCGCCGCTCCTCTCCGGCGTGCGCGGAGCGCGAACAGCAGAGCCGGTGTCGGAGCCCCCGCTTAGGCTCGAAGCATGCAGACCACGCGCAGCGTGCGGCCGTTCGAGGTCGTCAGCGAGTACCAGCCCTCGGGTGACCAGCCCACAGCCATCGCGGATCTCGCTCAGCGCATCAATGCGGGCGAGACCGACGTCGTGCTGCTCGGCGCAACGGGTACGGGCAAGTCGGCGACAACGGCGTGGCTGATCGAGCAGGTGCAGCGGCCGACTCTGATCCTGGCGCACAACAAGACCCTGGCCGCGCAGTTGGCGAACGAGTTCCGCGAACTCATGCCCAACAACGCCGTCGAGTATTTCGTCTCGTACTACGACTACTACCAGCCCGAGGCGTACGTTCCGCAGACCGATACGTTCATCGAGAAAGACAGCTCGATCAACTCCGAGGTCGAGCGGCTCCGTCACTCGACGACCAACTCGCTGCTGTCGCGGCGCGATGTGGTCGTGGTGTCCACGGTCTCCTGCATCTATGGTCTGGGTGCCCCGGAGGAGTATCTGCGCGCGATGGTCGCGCTTCAGGTGGGGGAGCGCTACGACCGCGATGCCCTGATCCGCAAGTTCATCTCGATGCAGTACAACCGCAATGACGTCGACTTCTCGCGCGGCAACTTCCGCGTGCGGGGTGACACGATCGAGATCATTCCGGTCTACGAGGAGTATGCGATCCGCATCGAATTGTTCGGTGACGAGATCGAGGCGCTGTACCGCCTGCATCCGCTGACCGGCGATGTCCTCGAGAAGCTGGACGCCGTCCCGATCTTTCCCGCTTCGCACTATGTCGCGGGAACGGACGTCATGCAGCGCGCGATCGGCACGATCGAGACCGAGCTCGAGGAGCGTCTGAAAGAGCTCGAGGGTCAGGGCAAGTTGCTGGAGGCCCAGCGGTTGCGCATGCGCACGACGTTCGACCTCGAGATGATGCAGCAGCTCGGCTTCTGCTCCGGGATCGAGAACTACTCCCGGCACATCGACGTCCGCGGGCCAGGAGAGGCACCGCACTGCCTGCTCGACTTCTTCCCCGATGATTTTCTCGTCGTGATCGACGAGTCCCATGTCACCGTTCCCCAGATCGGGGCGATGTACGAGGGGGATGCCTCACGCAAGCGCACCCTCGTCGACCATGGCTTCCGCCTCCCGAGCGCGATGGACAATCGCCCCCTGCGGTGGGACGAGTTCAAGAACCGCGTCGGCCAGACGGTGTACCTGTCGGCGACGCCGGGTCGGTACGAGATGGGCATCGCGGACGGCATCGTCGAGCAGATCATCCGTCCGACGGGGCTCGTCGATCCGCAGATCATCGTCAAACCCGCCAAGGGACAGATCGATGACCTGCTCGAGCAGATCCGGCTGCGCGTCGAGCGCGACGAGCGCGTGCTGGTGACGACCCTCACGAAGAAGATGTCGGAAGAGCTAACGGACTTCCTGGGTGAGCACGGCGTGCGCGTGCGTTACCTGCACTCCGATGTCGACACGCTCCGTCGCGTGGAGTTGTTGACCGAGTTGCGAGCCGGTGTCTACGACGTCCTGGTCGGCATCAACCTGCTCCGTGAGGGGCTCGACTTGCCCGAGGTCTCGCTCGTGGCGATCCTCGACGCCGACAAAGAGGGGTTCCTGCGGTCCGGGACATCCCTGATCCAGACCATCGGTCGCGCGGCTCGAAACGTGTCCGGCGAGGTGCACATGTACGCCGACCGGATCACCGACTCGATGCGCAAGGCGATCGACGAGACGGATCGTCGCCGCGAGAAGCAGGTCGCGTACAACCTCGAGCACGGAATCGATCCGACCCCGTTGCGCAAGCGCATCGCGGACATCACCGAGGTGCTGGCGCGCGAAGGTGCCGACACCGCCGAGATGCTCTCGAAGCGCGAGGCCGGGCGAGGGAAAGGCAAGGCGCCGACCCCCCGATCGCTCAGCACGAAGGGCCACCAGGGGATCGCGGCCGAGGGCGCGGATCAGCTCGAGGCGACGATCGGCGACCTCAGCGCGCAGATGCTCGCAGCCGCGTCGGAGCTGAAGTTCGAACTCGCGGCGCGTCTGCGCGACGAGGTCCAAGACCTCAAGCGCGAGCTGCGGGCGATGGAGCGCGCCGGGCACGCCTGATC
>NZ_HG779639.1:0-9744 GCF_000582705.2 Microbacterium sp. C448 | reverse complement strand
GTGCCGGGGCCGCGGGCGCCGGGGTCGGCGCAGCCGGAGCGGGAGCGGGAGCGGGAGTCGCGGCGGGTGCCGCGGACGCTGCCGGAGCCGCCGGACGCACGGGACCGGGACGACCGGCCGGGCGCGGTGACGACGATGCGGCGGCGGGCGCCGGGGCCGCGGGTGCAGCTGCACCCTCGGCCTGAAGCGCCTGACGAAGCTTGCGAGCCACGGGGGGCTCGATGGTGGACGAGGGGCTCTTCACGAACTCACCAAGCTCTTTGAGCTTGGCCAGCGCGACTTTACTGTCGACGCCGAGTTCAGAGGCGATCTCGTGCACGCGTGGTTTGGAAGCCACAATTCTCCTGTCTGGGTCCACCCAGGCAGGGCAGACCGTTAGTCGCGGACGGGACTCATTTCGAGCCGTTCACTTTGTTTCCATAGCCGTTCAGCCTGTTCTCTAACGTCTGCGCGTCGAGTGGTCCCGAGACGCGTAGTGCTCGTACGAACGCGCGGCGCCGCAGTGCGGTGTCCACGCAGGCGGGCGTCTTGTGCACCCACGCGCCCCGACCCGGCATCGTCGCACGCTCGTCGGGGACAAGTATGGAATCGATCGAGACGACCCTCAGAAGGGCCGACCGGGGAGCACGCGCGCGGCATCCGACACACGTCCGTACGGGTTCCATCTTACACCTCCGGCAGGGCGCGCTCGTTGAGCGAGTAGAGCGAGACGAAACGCTCCGATCGACTACGACTCCAGAATGCTGTCGGGCTGAATATCGATCTTCGCGCCCGTCAGCTTGGCCGCGAGCCGTGCGTTCTGACCCTCCTTGCCGATGGCCAGCGACAGCTGGTAATCGGGAACGAGTGCACGGACAGCCTTGGTGGATGCATCCAGGATGAAGCTCGACGTGACCTTCGCGGGCGAGAGGGCGTTGCCGACGAACTTGGCGAGTTCGGGGTCGTAGTCGACGATGTCGATCTTCTCCCCGCCGAGCTCTTCGGTCACGGCGCGAACACGGCGGCCCATTTCGCCGATGCAGGCGCCCTTGGCGTTGATCGAGGGATCGTTGGCTCGCACCGCGATCTTCGTTCGGTGACCGGCCTCTCGCGCGAGCGAGATGATTTCCACCAGTCCGGACGCGATCTCGGGAACCTCGAGCGCGAACAGCTTTCGCACCAGGCCCGGGTGCGTTCGCGAGACCGTGATCGAGGGACCCTTGGGGCCCTTGCCGACGCTCGTCACATAAACGCGCAGACGCGAGCCGTGCGGATAAGCCTCGCCGGGCGACTGCTCTTCGGGCGGCAGAATCGCCTCGACCGAGCCGAGGTCGACATGGATCATCCGAGGGTTGGGACCCTGCTGTACGACACCGGCGACGATGTCGCCCTCTTTGCCCTTGAACTCCCCGAGCACCGCGTCATCCGCGATGTCCCGCAGCCGCTGGCCGATGACCTGCTTCGCGGCGAAGGCGGCGATGCGGCCGAAGTCGTCGGGAGTGGTCTCTTCTTCGCCGATAACCGCGTCGTCTTCATCCGTCACAGGGATGAAGACGCCGACGTGACCGGTCTTGCGATCCATCTCGACACGAGCGCCCGCGGGGACCTCACCGGAGGGCGACGTGTGCTTTCCGTAGGCGGTCAGAATCGCCTGCTCGATGATGCTCACGAGTTCGTCGAAGGGGATTTCCTTCTCCCGCTCGATCGTCTTCAGCAGTCCGAGATCGATATCCACGGAGACCTCCCTATTCAGCTCTCGTCCACGCGTTATACGCGTCGACATCCCCCCTACGTTACCGGATGACAAGACGGCCCCGGGAGGAGCCCTATTCTGTTCGCATGCACCGCCGCGCGTCCACTGCTGCCGCGCTCATTTCCGCATTCCTCGCGGGTCTCCTCCTGATCACCGGATGCGGTGCCCAGCAGAGCGACCGCCCCACCGTGGCGGAGGACGACGACCTGGGAACGGTCGAGGCGTACGACATCGCGACGGACGCCACCCTCTCCCCCGCTCCGACCGCGGCCGCGGAGGACATCTGGGGGATGTTCGTCGGCGTCGCGACCGAGCCCGTCGCCACGAGCACCTTCAGCAGCTACCGCGTGGGCGACGCACCCGAGAGCGACACGATGGCCTACGTCTCCCGTGACGAGGACGATCCCCGTCTCTGGATGCTGGTCGCCAATGCCGCTTACGCGGACGACGCGGACACGCTCATGCAGACCCTCATCCACGAGTACGCCCACGTGCTGGGCCTGAACGTCGATCAAGTGCCGGAGTCTTCCGGCGTCTGCGGCACCCTCGAATTGAGCGAGGGCTGCGCCCTGCCGACCTCGTCCATCTACGCCTTCCAGCAGGAGTTCTGGGACCTCTACGGCGACGACTCGCCGGGCCCGGACAACGACGACCCCGAGATCGCGGATGCGTTCTACGCCGAGCACGAAGAAGACTTCGTGAGCGACTACGCCGCCACGAACGTCACCGAGGACTTTGCCGAGTCCTTCGCGGCCTTCGTCCTCGAGGCGGAACCGGACTCCGACACGTTGCTCGCACAGAAACTCGACTTCTTCTGGAACGTGCCGGAGTACGTACGCATCCGGGACCACATCACGGAGGAGTTCGGTCTGGAATGATCCGCGCCTCCCGGTGCTCGCGCCCCCAGACGGCCATACTGTGCCCATGGACGCGATCAATGACTGGCTCCTGACGTGGGGCGACAACCTCTGGACCTGGATCATCGTGCCCGTCGTGGTGGTCCTCGGTCTCTACTTCACGGCCCGTTCGGGGGTCGTGCAGTTCCGGCTCATCCCGGAGATGTTCCGGACTCTCACCGACAAGACGCCGCGCACCGCGACGGGTGAGCCACAGTCCGTCTCGGCCTTCCAAGCGTTCACGATCTCGGCTGCGTCGCGCGTCGGCGTCGGCAACATCGCCGGTGTCGGCACGGCGATCGCGGTCGGCGGCCCCGGGGCAATCTTCTGGATGTGGTTGATGGCGTTCGTCGGCGGCGCCTCGAGCTTCATCGAGTCGTCCCTCGCGCAGCTGTTCAAGGTCCGCGACACCGATGGCTTCCGTGGCGGACCCGCGTACTACATGCAGCGGGGACTCAAGGCGCGCTGGCTCGGAATCTGGTTCGCGATCATCCTCATCGTCTGCTTCCCCTTTGCGTTCTCATCCCTGCAGGCCAACACGATCTCGGCGACGGTCAGTGGCAGCCTCGGCGAGGACGCCGTCCCCTGGCTACCGTGGGCGGTCGGTATCGCGATCACCGTCCTGACCGCACTGGTGATCTTCGGCGGCGTCCGCCGAATCGCGTCCGTGACCCAGGCGCTCGTGCCGACCATGGCACTGCTCTACCTGCTGCTGGGCCTTGCGGTCGTCGCGCTGCACATCGACCAGCTGCCTGTGGTCTTTACCCAGATCTTCACGCAAGCGTTCGGCTTCAACGAAGTCGTCGGTGCCGCCTTCGGATACATCGTGCTCACGGGAGTCAAGCGCGGCATGTTCTCGAACGAGGCGGGTCTCGGCTCGGCGCCGAACGCCGGCGCGAGCGCGGCCGTGACCCACCCCGTCAAGCAGGGTCTCGTGCAGACCCTCGGCGTCTACTTCGACACGTTTCTCGTGTGCACGATCACGGCATTCATCATCTTGGTATCGGCGCCCGACTTGACCGAGGCGACCCGCGGAATCGGGTTGACCCAGGGCGCCCTCGTATCGACGCTCGGCGAGTGGTCGAACATCGCGCTGACCATCATCATCTTCTTGCTGGCGTTCAGCTCGATCCTCGGCAACTATTACTACGGCGAGTCGAACATCGAGTTCATCACCAGCCGCAAATCCGCCCTGCTGGGCTACCGAATCCTCGCCGTCCTGGCAGTTCTCGCCGGCTCTGTCGTCACAGCCGATCTCGTGTGGAACTTCGCCGACGGGGTGATGGGGTTGATGGCCCTGACGAATCTGATCGCGATCGCGCTGCTCTCGGGCCTCGCGTTCCGCCTGTTGAAGGACTACTCGCACCAGCGCAGAGAGGGACGCAACCCCGTCTTCACGCGAGCGCTCATGCCGGATGTCGAGGGCATCGAATGCTGGGAGGACGAGCTCTCCGTCACCGGCCCGATCGACGTCGTCGAGAAGGAGTCCGAGGCGCGCAAGCACCGCGATCACCTGCACGGGGCGCCCAAGCTCTGAGCGGCTGGTGTGCGGCGTCCGTCGGCTCAGCGACGCCCGCTTAGGCTGAGCCGATGGACACTGCGGCCCCCAAACGTGTCGTGCGCGAAGCCACGCAGGCCCCGTGGTTCCGCGCGCTGGCCCGGCTCGGGTATGTGTCGAGCGGGGTCGTGCACGGCCTGATCGGCCTGATCGCATTGATCGTCGCCTTCGGCGGTGACGCCGCGACGGATCAGACCGGAGCCCTGCGCGCCATCGCCGCACTCCCCCTGGGTTTCACACTTCTGTGGATCATCGCCGCGGGTTTTTTCGCCCTCGCCGTGTGGAAGATCGCGGAGGGCCTGCTCGTGCGGGGCGACAACGGCCTCAAGAGGTGGGGTGCTCGCGTCGGGCAGTGGGGCCAGGCGGTCGTTTTCGCCACGTTCGCAACCGTGGCCGGTGCCATCGCCTTCGGTGCCCGACTGAGCAGCGAGCGAGCAGCCGAGCAGCTCAGTCGCGGGGTCTTGGAGATCCCCGGGGGAATTTTCCTCCTCATCGCCGTGGGCGTCGGGGTCGGCGTCACAGGCATCTCATTCCTCTCCATGGGTGTTCGCCGCAGCTACCGCTCGCAGGTTTCGGTTCCGGATGGCTCGCTCGGCCGCCTCGTCGACACACTCGGCATTGTCGGGTTCATCGCCAAGGGCGTCGCGCTCGTCGCGATCGCGGTGCTGCTCGTGGTCGCCGCGGTCCGTAACGAAGCGCGCACGGCGGGTGGCCTCGACGGCGCGCTCGGGGCTCTCCTCGACCTCGCCTTCGGGCCCTTGCTGGTCGGAATCATCGGCATCGGATTCATCGCCTACGGGTTGTTCTGCTTCTTCCGCGCCCGGTACGCGCGCATGTGATCGCCGCCCGGACGCGCGGGGTACCATGCATCCGCTCGAACGTCGAGGGTCCACGCTCTCCGACACGAACGAGGGGCGGCACGCGTACGCTCAGGAGCATGACACCCGACGTGGCGGATTCCGCCGAGAGAACCGCCCGAAAGGCGGCCTCGCACCCCGCCTTCCGCGCCCTCGCTCGAACGGGCTATGCCGCCAACGGTGTCGTCCACATCCTGATCGGCACCATCGTGCTGGCCGCCGGCGCGGGCGGCGGCGAGTCGGATCAGACGGGTGCTTTCCGCGCGATCGCCGAAGCGCCGCTCGGATTCGTCGGCCTCTGGGTGCTCACCGTCGGCCTGGCCGCGCTCGCCATCTGGTACGCGGTCGAAGGCGTACTGCTTGATGAGGAAGACACGCGCAAACGCTGGGCGAAGCGCGGCGGCGAGTGGGCCAAGGCCATCGTCTACGCGGCCATCGGCTACAGCGCAGCATCCGTCGCACTCGGCGCCGGGTCGAGCGGGGATCAGGGCGCGCAGAACGCGAGCAGCACCGTGCTCTCCCTTCCCGGGGGGCCCGTCCTGCTCGGAGTCGGCGGCCTGGTCATCGTCGTGATCGGTGGAGCTTTCGTCGCCAAGGGCGTCACGCGCAGCTTTCGCGAGAAGCTCCGGATGCCCGGCGGCACCACCGGGCGGATCGTGACCGTACTCGGCGTCGTCGGGTACGTCGCGAAGGGTGTCGCACTCGCGATAGTCGGCGTCCTGGTCGTCACGGCGGCGGTGCAGGTAGACCCCTCCGAGGCGGGCGGACTCGACCGCGCGATCTCGTCGCTCGTCGCGCTACCTTTCGGACCCTGGCTGGTGGGTGCCGCAGGCCTCGGCTTCATCGCATACGGCGTCTATTGCTTCTTCCGCGCCCGCTACGCCCGTCTGTGATCGCGTAGCCGGGGGCAACGGGAGCAGTCAAGCGCGGCAGTCGTTGGCCGCGGCTGTCACGGGGACACCGTCGAACCGCGCCTCGGTCCAGCGCATCAGCGTTGAGAGAAACGGCGAGCCGGGCAGCATCGGTCCGGTGTGATCCAGCACGTCGTAGACCCGCACCTGGAGGGCCTGCCCGCCCGCGCACCGCTCCCCGACGAAGCGCTCGTACAGAGACGTCGGGATGACCTCGTCCTGTCCACCCCATGCCAACAGAACGGGGGCTGTCCACGGGCCGATCGCCGCATTCTGCGCGAGCCTCTCCCCCAAGGCGCCCGCCGTCAGGTCGGCGTCGTACAGCGGCCGGTCGGCCGAGACGCCGAGCGCGGCGAGCACGGACACCACCACGCCGGGCTCGGTGGGACAGCGCTGAGTCATCTCGCGCACGATCGAGCGCCCGCCGGGGGCGACGTAGTCCGAGATCGTGACGTCGGGGTAGGTGTCGGCGTACGGCACCAGAACCCAAGAAATGAGCACGGACAGCATCGCCGAGTCTTGTGTTCGCGCCAGCTCTTCGGCCAGCGCGAGGGGATCCGCCGCGGGCGAGATCGCCACCGTCCCCAGCACGCTGAGCTCGGGGGCGTAGTTGGGTGCGACCGCGCTCACCCAGAGCGCGGCATGCCCGCCCTGCGAATGCCCCCACACCACGACCTCGGGCGAGAGCCACATCCCGTCCGCGTCCTCCGCCGCCCGCACCGCGTCGATGGCAGAGCGAGCCTCGCTCTCGCCGATCAGGTAGGGGAAAGTACCCGGCGCACCCTGTCCGGTGTAGTCGGTCGCAACGACGACCCAGCCGGCCGCGAGGGCCCGATCGATGGCGGGGATCGCCCAACGGGTGGCCGAGGCATCCGCAAGGCTGGGGGCGCAGCCGCGCGCGACACCGGTGGTTCCGTGGTTCCAGATGATGACAGGACGCGGTCCGGGAGGCATATCGGCGGGCGAGATGACCAGCCCGCTGGCGAGCGCGCGGCTACCGAACGTATCCGTTGTGCTGTAGAGGATGCGCCGAACCTCGCCACCCACGGGGGTTCGGCCGCTGTACGCGCCCTCGCGCAGCAGCGTGCCGGGGGCGCTCGGGGGCCCGTCGGGGGCGTCGTAGAAGGCATCGACGACAGGGGCGCCGTCTGCGAGCCACGTGCTGACCCACCACGATCCCCCCGCGAGTCCGAGCAGTACGGCCGCGAGCGCGTAACGACCCGCCGCAGCCCAGACGAGACCACGACGGTTGCCCGAAGTTTCGCCGGGCCGCGGGGAGCGTCCGCGGATCCGTCGCGACGCGCGCCAGGTCAGGACGGCCCCGAGCACGACGGTTCTGAGCCCGAACGCGATCGCGACAACGAGCAGCGTGACGTCCGGCCACAGCAGGGCGAGAAGACCGAAGACCACCTGTGCCAGGCCAGAAGCACCCGCGAGAACCCGCTCGCTGACGCGGCCGCGGAAGACGCCGATGGCTGCACCGAGTCCACCCAACACCAGGAGCCCGGCGATGAGTTCCGGCAAGAGGTCCAGGTTGCGCCCGAGCCAGAACAGGATCACGCCACCGCCGATGATCCACAGCACGGCGAGCACGATGTTGGCGCGCCGGGGAACATCCCGAGGTGCGATCAGGTCCATGACCCCGGAGGCGATGGCACTGATCCCGATGTAGATCGCCAGCACCCACAACGATGTGAGCGGTCGGCTGACGATGAAGACGCCCAGAACGATCAGGGCCAAGCCGACGACGATCCCCACCCAGGCGGGGGCGTGTCCCACGAGTCGACTCACCCCGCCGCGCCGCGGCACCGGCACGGATCCGTGCGCGGGAGGGAACTCGTCAGTCACTCGGGCAATGCTAGATCGAGTTTCCGGGTGACCGCCGCGAGCCGCACGTGCTGATCCGCCGCCCGCTCGGACGCTCAGTCTGCAAGCAGGGCAACGGCGTCGGCGACCGGGACGACCTCACGGTGACCCGTGCGCCGATCCCACAGTTCGACCTGACCCTCGGCGGCACCTCGACCGACGATGAGGATACGCGGCACACCGATCAGCTCGGCATCGCCGAACTTCACGCCCGGCGAGACCTTGACGCGGTCGTCGTACAGCACATCGAGCCCCGCCGCCTCGAGCTGATCGGCGATGGACGCTGCAAGGTCGAACGCCACGGCATCCCGTCCCGTCGCCACCACGTGCACATCGAACGGCGCAACGGACGTGGGCCAGATCAGACCCTTCTCGTCGTTGTTGAGCTCGGCGATGATCGCGAGGATGCGGGTCACGCCGATGCCGTACGACCCCATCGTGACGGTGACGAGCTTGCCGTTCTCATCGAGCACCTTGAGCCCCAGCGCCTCGGCGTACTTGCGGCCGAGCTGGAAGACGTGACCGATCTCCATGCCGCGCGCCAGGTTGACCGGGCCCGAGCCATCCGGAGCCGGATCGCCGTCGCGGACGGTCGCGACCTCGACGAAACCATCGGCGACGAAATCGCGGCCCGCGACGAGCGAGTGCACGTGCTTCTCGTGGGCGTTCGCCCCGGTGATCCACGAGGTGCCGTCGACGACCCGGGGGTCGAGCACGTAGCGGATGTTGGTGGCAGACTCGGCGCCCAGGATCGCCCCCGTGGGCGACCAGGGACCGATGTACCCCTTGACCAGCAGAGGATGCCTGTCGAAGTCGGCCTCGGTCGCGGGCTCGACGGTGGCGGGCGCGAACGCGACCTCCACGCGCTTGTCGTCGACGTCGCGGTCGCCGGGCAGACCCACGACGACGAGCTCGCGGGTGCCGTCGAGGTGCGTCAGGGCGAGCACCACGTTCTTCAACGTGTGCGCGGCCGTCCACTCCCCCGACGCGGGAGCGTCGAGATGCGCGTTCGCGTGGGCGACGAGCGTCGCGATCGTCGGAGTGTTGGGCGAGTCGAAGACGACGGGCCCGGGCAGACCGTCGAACGGGATCGGTTCGGGCGCCAGCGTCGTGAAGGCCTCGACGTTGGCGGCGTACCCGCCGTCCGAGCGGACGAACGTGTCCTCGCCGACGGGGGTCGGGTGCAAGAACTCCTCGCTACGCGACCCACCCATGGCCCCCGCATCCGCCTGCACGATCACGTACTCGAGACCCAGGCGGTCGAAGATGCGCTCGTATGCGTCGCGCTGAGCCTGGTAGCTCGCGTCGAGGCCGGCGTCGGTGTAGTCGAAGGAGTAGGCGTCCTTCATCGTGAACTCGCGGCCGCGCAGGAGGCCGGCGCGGGGGCGCGCCTCGTCGCGGTACTTGTCCTGGATCTGGTAGATCGAGAGAGGCAGATCCTTGTACGACGAATAGAGGTCCTTCACGAGCAGCGTGAAGACCTCCTCGTGCGTCGGGGCAAGCAGGTAGTCGGCACCCTTACGGTCTTGCAGGCGGAACAGGGCGTCGCCGTACTCCTCCCAACGACCGGTGACCTCATACGGTTCGCGCGGCAGCAGCGCCGGGAAGTGCACCTCGTACGCACCGGCGTTCGCCATCTCTTCGCGGATGACCGCCTCGATCTTCGCCTTGACCTTCAGGCCGAGCGGCAGCCAGGCGAAGACGCCGGGCGCCTGTCTGCGGATGTATCCGGCGCGAACGAGCAGCCGATGACTCGTGACTTCGGCGTCGGAGGGGTCCTCACGGAGTGTGCGGAGGAAGTAGTGCGAGAGACGGGTGACCACGATCAACAAGTCTAGGCGCGCGGATGCCTCGGGCCCTGCGCTCCGTTCGGCAGCCCCTTCCCGTCCCCGCTCGCCCCCCGCGCGCTCGCCCCGTCCCCGCT